>NZ_JBPWOA010000005.1:0-214077 GCF_051781005.1 Anabaena sp. WFMT
GGACAATTGCCGATGCGATCGCACATTACACCCAAAAAGAACCCCAAGGTGAATATACCCTGTTAGTTGCCGGCACACCACCAAGTCAACCCCAACTCACAGAAACAGAACTTAAAGCCGAATTATTACAGATTATGAAACAAGGCGTATCGCGATCGCAAGCCAGCCGACAATTAGCTAAAGATACAGCAGTATCCCGTCGTCAACTATATCAACTAGCCTTGGCAATAGACATCACTTCTGAATCGGAAACAACCATTTAATAAGGGACTTCCAAATAAAAAAATGTACAAAAATTTCTTGTGGTGCGGTCATCCTCGGACTGAGCTTGTCGAAGTCTTGCCCGCTAATCAATAAAGGACGGGTAGGACTTGTACTAAGCTTGTCGATAGCGTAGCGTGGCGTTAGCCATAGTATGCCCATCCCACAAGATTGGATAATTTATTTTCTGGTGTTTCCTAAAGATAAAACCAGAGAAAAGGACATATACAAATTAGTCTTCTTTGGACTAAATGGCTTTGCTAAGTTTGAGGCTAATATTACAATGTAAATTATTGATAAATTGAGGATAGACTGAGAATGACCCAGGTGGTTTTAGGAGAAAACGAAGGAATAGATTCAGCCCTCCGTCGGTTTAAACGCCAAGTCTCCAAAGCTGGTATATTAGCCGACGTAAAGTATCATAAGCACTTTGAAACTCCCCAAGAAAAACGCAAACGTAAGGCAGTCTCAGCTAGGCGTAAACGTCGTTTTTAAATAATTATTCAGGCTTGGTACTGGTGTGATATTAGGTAACAACAGAATGTTGACCAATTACCCATTACCAGCCTAAATCTAGATAACTACCCACCTGGATTAATATCAAAAGTCCGGCTATTACAACGATTCATAGCCTTTTCTACACCTTGTTTAAAGCTGAGTTCTACACACTCAACCACAAACTCCAGCACCAGAGACATCAATTTATTTTCCGCAGCCGAAAACCGCCCCAACACATGAGAGACAGTCTCAGAATTATCATCATCAGCTGCACCCTTGGGTTTACCAATACCAATTCGTAACCGGGGAAAATTTTGGCTACTTAAATGTGAAATAGTACTTTTCATCCCGTTGTGTCCACCAGCAGAACCAGACAAACGCAGACGAGTTTTTCCCAAAGGTAAATCCATATCATCATAAATTATTAGAACCGACTCAGGCGGTAATTTATACCAACTTGTTACCGCTTGAATAGACTGTCCTGAGCGATTCATATAAGTTAGAGGTTTCAGCAGACGAACTTTACCACCACCAGGTGCAATACCTTCGCCAAAATTTCCCTGAAACTTGCGATTTTCCGCCAGTGGAATTTGCCAAGCACGCGCTAAAGCATCCACAGCCGCAAAGCCAATATTATGGCGAGTTTGGTCATATTTAGGCTCTGGATTCCCCAAACCAACAATTAGCTGGGGAATTACCAAAGCAGGTTGCTTCTCAACTTCTGTCATTTTTGCTATGCAGTATTTTCCTAGCTGCTGGGAGAGGAACCAGCATTTTCTGGCTGTGGTGCAGCAGCTTCAATGTGTTTAGTTTCCAATTCAGCAGTTGTTTTCACAACTTGTTCCAACTGTTCAGCTTCCCGTTTGAACTCGTTTTGAAATTCATTAGAAGCTTCTTGGAAACTACGAATAGTTTTACCCACACTCCGACCGATTTCTGGTAGCTTCTTGGGGCCAAAGATTAACAGCGCCACTACCATAATTAGAGCCATTTCTGGTAGACCAATACCAAATATATTCATTTCAACCTGCCACAAAACCTGACATTACATCTGTAGTTTAATCAATAGTTAGGATTAATTGAGCAGTCATCCAAATTTTGGATTTTGGATTTTAGATTTTGGATTGATTCCACGGATTTATACGGGGGCTTGTACCATCAAGGAATTATTGGTCATATTTAAACAAATAACCAGCGAAGAAATATAAGACACCCGGACAAGCCGGGTGGACGCTAACTTGTTATCCAAGTCTGAGGGCTGTATAGCAGTTAACCGCCTAAACTCCGCCAATCAACAAGTACATCCTGAATCAACAGTGACTTATTGTAAACTTGCAGGATAATTAGCAGAAATACGAAAAATAAACCCATAAAAACAGCCATTAAAGGTGTCGTACCCCAACCTGGAGCCACCTTACCATACTCAGCATTTAAGGGTCTGAGGATATCTCCCAACCTAGTCCGTTGTGCCATAGTTCACCTAAGATCAGTTGCCAAAGCTTTATTAATTTTCTTATTGCTGCCCATTGTAGAGTGCTGCAATATTACAGCAGAATTTTCACCTTACAACTGGGGCTATTCTGACTATGACGATAATACCACTATGAGGGTAGGGTAGTTTGTCTGAGTTGGGTGAATACTTTAATGGTATTTGCGTTAATTTTTGTAATATTCTATAACATAGTTCTCATAATATATGCCTAACCTTATGGACTTAGAACCTGGTTTAGTTATTGGTATTTCTGTCGGTGTAGCACTACTCGTAATTACTGGTATGGCAATTTACACCTCATTTGGGCCTCCTAGCACTCAGTTAGATGATCCTTTTGATGACCACGAAGATTAGAAAAGTGATTGATTTGACTTTATGGTGGGCAATGCCCACCCTCATGGTTAAAATTTTACTTGTCTGATAGCGTAGCGTGGCGCAAGCCATATCAGGATTTACAGGATTTAAGGATTTACAGGATGTTGGTTGAAAATATGATTTTTTGAATCCTGATTCAGACAGTAACTCACACTATGTTTTTGGTTTAATTGCAAAAGTAGCAATTTTCCACGGTGCAATTTTATCAACTTCTTGATTTATCGGGTTTTCTAATAAATCAACAGCTTCATCTAATATGAAAAGATCACTTTCTAGAGATAAATTCCCTGTTTTCCCGTGACATTCATAAAAGCGCATGATGAATTTGTGCGGATTATCTTCACTGGGTTTCAAAGCTATTAAAATTAAATTCTCATCTGATAAATTCAGAAAACTTTGGTTTTGAGAAAAGTTAAATGCAGATTCTTGATTTTCAGGATTGACTAAAACTTGTAATGGGATATTCAACTCATAACCACGTTTGACAGTATCTGCTTCTTCCCAACTTTCAAGATGAGGGTATAAAGTGTAAGTAAATTCATGTGTTCCTCTATCAGCTTGAGAGTCTGGCCAGTTAGAACTTCTCAGAAGTGTGAGACGGAGTTGATTGCCTTTAGCATCGTATCCATATTTACAATCATTCAATAAACTTACACCGTATTTATCTGTAGATGAATTTGTGGTTAAATCTGCCCAACGTAAAGCGGGGACTTCCCATTTTGCTTGTTCTGCGGGGGTTTGGGGATTTGTAGAACGACGAATTGCACCGCAGGGGATTTCATAAGTAGCAAAATCGGCTTCGAGGTTGAGAGGAAAAGCTGTTTTAACTAATACGTGATTTTCTTGCCAATTTACAGTATTAGAAATTTTCAGCAGTGGTGAAGCGACTTGAAGAATGTAATCTTGACAAAATTCCGATTTTCCGAGTTGACGAACTACACGCAGACGTTGTTGTATTTCTCCATTTTCTAACCATTGAATTGAATTGAGTTGGGTTGGGGGTAAAGGATGTTCGCTATAATTGGGGTCAATGTTCCAAGCGTCCCAATATTGGCCACCGTCTTGAAAGCCTTGGAGTTGATTTCCCGCACCGCTGAGAAATTCACGGTTTTGGATTTTGTTAAATACACTTGCTAAATCTCCTGTTTCCGGGTTTACCTCAACGCGCAGATATTGATTTTCTAATATCCATTCGGGGTTATGGAGAGTTGGAGAGGTGGGAGGATGAGAAATTGGAGAAAGCCAATAGATGTTATAACCTACAGATGGGACAGTAGCGAGAAATAATAAAGAGTTTTCACTTTGTTGGGACGGAAGTTGGTTTCCAGCAACATCATATATTTGCCATGTTTGGTCAGTTGCTGTGGTAGGTAAAGTTATGGTGACGACTTCGGAACGCTGCCAGTTGAGAGAGTTAAAAATTATGATGGGTATGCTATTGGGTTGTGGTGGTTGTGATAAATTGATGTGAGATGCGATCGCTCTCAAAGATTGCTCTAATATCTTTTTTCCCACCTGTTCCACCTGTTTCCATTCCGGTAAAGCATCCTCATAAACCTGAGTAATGGAAGAACCGGGTAAAATATCGTGAAACTGATTAAATAAAACTTGCTTCCAAGCAGTTTCTATTTCTGCTTGCGGATATGTCACCCCACAGGCAACATTTGCTAAAGTTGCAAATAACTCAGCTTCATATAAAAGATTTTCAGATTTACGATTCCAGCGCTTTTGGTCTGCGTGGGTAGTATAACATCCGCGATGAAATTCCAAATAAAGCTCATCTTCCCAAATCGGTAAATTTTGACTTTGGGATTTTATTAATTGCAGATAATTTTCCGCAGTTGTAAATTCTAATTTCGGAAAAACAGGAGAATCTTGCCAACGTCTGGCTATTTCCAACATATCACGAGTTGGACCACCACCATGATCACCGACACCAGGAAGCCAAAGAGAATCATGTAAACCCGTTTGAGTTTCCCATTCACAGACGTAGTTAGCCATCTTAACAGGGTCAACAGTTTCGCCTATCGGTGCAGACATAAAACTAAATATTTGACTACCATCAAGCGATCGCCACCAGAAAGCGCCATAATCAAACTTAGTAGTATCATTCCAGCGTAACTTCTGAGTCACAAAAAACTCAATTCCCGCATTTGCGAAAAACTGAGGTAAAGTTGCACAGAAACCAAAAGTATCAGGAACCCAAACCACAGGAGAAACCTTCCCGAACTTTTCCTGAAAATAACGCTGTCCATATAACAACTGACGGACAATAGACTCACCAGAAATCAAATTCAATTCCGATTCCACCCAAAAACCACCCAAAACTTCCCATTTTCCCGCTTTAACCTGAATTTGAATCTTCGCAAACAAATCAGGACGATGTTCCTCAACCCAAGCATACAAAGCCGGAGTCGAATGACAAAAAACCAACTCAGGAAAATCAGCTTGTAAACTTAACACCGACTCAAAAGTACTTACCGCAGCATTCCAAGTTTCCGAAACAGGCCATAACCATGCTAGATCCAAATGAGCATGACCCAACAGATAAATTTTAGATTTTAGATTTTGGATTTTGGATTGAATTATCTTTTGACGAAGATTAAAAACAACATCTTCCTTCTTCCCTTCTTTCTCTTCCTTCGCGCCCTTCGCGCCTTCGCGGTTCAATACCTCTTCAACCGTTTCAACCAAAACAGATAACCTTTCCGGTGCGTACCTTTCCAAAAACAGATGAACAACAGCCAACTCATCAGCCACAAAACCCGGATCTAGCCTATCATAATCAATAGACTCGTAAACGAAGAGCGATCGCACCAAAGCCCCATCACAATGTCCCGGACTCACCAACCGCACAGCAATAAAAAACTCATCCTCAGCTTTTACCCCTTGACTTAAAAGCACTCTAGGTGAACAATCAAACAAATCACCCGCCAATACCAACTTACCATTAACATAAATCTCCGCCGCATCAGCCCACCAAACCAAAGCCAACCGCAAAGACAAACCCGCTAAATCATAACCCTGTAAATCTTGGGGAACAACCAACTTTTGCGCCAACCACAGCACCTGCTTCCCCCCTGTCCAAGCAACATGGGCTTTATCATTTAGTTGTACAGGTTCCCAAACAGACAAATCTGAATTCATAACCTCGTCAATTCCCCAGTCAACCTGCTGATAAAACCAACAGGACTGGATATTAACTTGACAGCAAGCGCGTAACTTCTCAATCGCTTCTGATATAGATTTAGTATCGAATGGATAAACAGGAAGAGTCATATTTCGCTAAGATGATGGCACTGACTGACGATAACTAACAGTTTTGTGGGAGTCTCAAAACTTAATCACACTCACACTAACAAATCTCTACCATGTCCTCTGGTTCCTCAGGTCGTTATCAAAGTAAACTATTTAACTTTTTCAACCAGCAATCTCAGCGGTTGACACAGCAGTGGGAAAACTCCTTCCGACATTTGCAAGTTGCTACCAAATGGAGTGTCGAAGCCCTACTTTACCCACTTTATCAACTGTTTCAGCCAGATGAACTAGCAGGAAAAAGGCTACAACCACAAACTCCTCCACCTGTTGATGCACCCATTCAGCACGTACTAGAGTTAGTTCAAAATCTACCATCTGCCGCAGCTTCTGATACACAAAATTTACAAAAAGTCAACCCATTGAAGTTATTGGGTGATAGCCTGCGGGAAGCAGCCACCCGTTTAGGATGGTGGAAAACTGTTAAAAATCCGTCTGAATCTAATATTACTAAATCTCTATCACCAGAAAACACACTCCAGAAGCATATACCGAAAGTGCTAGGAATTGCGGTACATTTGGAAAATCGTAATTTGGTACTAGTTACCAACGATAATAAAATTCTCGATGTTTTGACAATTCAACAACAGACAAAAATAGCAGATAAAATTAATAGCGAAATTGCCGAATATAATTATTCTTTAATATTAGCTGACGTTAAAAAAGAACAGGAACTATTACCAGAAATTGACCGCTTATTAACAAAGTTAACTGGTCAAAATAACTCAGATACAAGGAATTTTCCTGAAAACAATATTGTAGTAAATCTTCCATACTATCCTGGTAAAATTCTAGCATTACTAGATAACGTTATTGCTAACTTGGAGATTTCATCTTTATTACCAGTAAAACAACGTAGTCAGGAAATTATTCAAGGTGCTAAAAATCAACTTGACATATTTATCTATGGTAGAGAACAGCTAGAAGCCAGAGAAAAAAATTCATTTAACGCTAATAATTTAGAAAATCAAACTCCAAATATTCCAGCCTTAATTGAAGCTGCAATAAATTACTTTTTTGGTGGTAGAAATATTCACCAACTTGAGAATCAATCAAATTCAGAAAAACCACCAATTAAACCTTCAAAACAGATTAACCAAAATCAACAATTGCCGAAATCTGATTTAATCACAGATACTTGGTTGAGTTATGGTGATTTGTTTGGTGATGTAGAAATAAAAGCTGATGATGTAAATTCTGATTTAACTGCTAGTTCATTTACAGAAGATACTCAGCTAGACCTTTCACAAAAATCAAAAAAAGGTGTATTTAGAAATAAAAAATCATCAAAAGTAGGTGCTAATCCCCAAGTTGAGACTGAGAAAAAAAATCAACGTCAAATTCAACCAGATTGGATAGAAACCACCGCCACATTTTTAGGATATGAAATCCATCCCTTAGAACAAATTTTAGCATGGTTAGATCATGTCATGCTTTGGCTAGAAATGATATTTATGAATATGATTTATTTCTTTAAAGGGTTGTTACAGGTGAGATGAAAATGTCTGAAATGGCTAACGCCACGCTACGCGAACAGGATTCACAGGATTTAAGGATTTACAGCGGATTTCATTTAAAGGAGATACAAACTTGAATAATGAAACTCTTGTGGTGCGGGCATCTTGCCCGCTAGGTATGTACGGATTTCGCTGTAAGATGATAATTCTTATTTGATATTTTGATTTTTTGTCTGAATCAGGATTTACAGGATTTAAGGATTAACAGGATTAAAGATGAGGATTCTTATTTGATGTTTTGATTTTTGAAAAACGGTTAATATCTCGACCTTATGAGGATAACAAAATTCAAAGCGAAAACTTCAATAAAAACTCTGCGTCACTTTGCGTTTACCTCAGCGAACCTCTGCGTTTAAAAGTAAAGTTTCCAACAGTTTTTAGTATATATCCTCTTACCTTCTTCTCAAGCGACACAAATTCCATATTGGGGTAGCAAATCGTGAATAATATAGAACTGATGTGCTTGTAAAGCGTCGTGGAATAATTTCCAATTGCTGACTAGGAAACTAGGATGATAAGGAAAAATCTCATTATCTTTGTCAACGGGGCTTTCAGTTCCCAAAGCGAGGTATTTCCAGGAACTTTTACCCTTGGGGATATAGTTGATATTAGCTGCACCAAAACTAAATTTACCTTGTGCGATCGCATCTAACCATTTTTGATGGCGAACATGACCTTTAATATCCTGAATATTCTCAAACATGAAAGCAATTAAACTTTTATCAGCTTCTGGTAAACCTGGGACAATCGCATCAGGATCACCTTTTAAATAACGCTGCATAGCCTTACACATATGATCAGCCGCTTCCAGAAAATCTTCAGGATTGTTACGCCTAATTTTTTCACCCCTACCGTTGATATAACCCCAACGTAAAAACGGCTTATCAGGATGACTCAAAACCGCACCATGTCCTAAAGGTAAAGCCTCACTGACGAAATAATTCTTTAACCTATCCATCAAATTACGGTCTGGTTGGTCATTTTCATCAAGTAATTTTTTCGCTTCATTGACTCGATGATTAACACCAGCAAAACCTTGATGCGCCCAGGTATCAACATAAACGTGCATAGTAATACCTAGACGATGTAAACCATAAGCTGTATCACGGCGTTGGATACATTCCCGCACCATTTGTTGCGCGACATCACTATTAGGACGACAAATCAACTTTTCAATAAACTTCCCTTCAGGATCTTCACCTGCTGGTTTCCCGCCATTTCCTGGTAAAAAATGAAAAGGAATCCAAACATGATGAATTGCTAACGCCTTAAAATTGCGATAATCTAGCATTTTGTGGGCAGAACTGATGCGGGTAAACATCGCACCATTATCGAATCGAATTAAACCGCTATTGATAGCATCATCTACATATTGGGCGCAGTAAGCGACAATACCAGCATCTTCGTGGTCAAAACCCGCTAGTCGCGCTACTACGTAGGTGACACCATGATGAAAGTCTATTTGCATCTTGAGTCAGTTACGAGGGAATTTACGTATAGACTATAACAATTTGGACGCTGTTGCGTAATTTTTTACCTGATAGCGGTTCTCAAACTGCGACATCTGTTTGCTAAACTCTAGTAATCACAGTTCAGTAATTGTTCATGACTGAGGCAGAACTACTACAAGCGATCGAAAAAGCGGCAAGAGATGGTGTAACAGAACTTGACCTCAGTGGTTATTTCCTCAGCAATCTGCCAGGAGAAATAGGACAACTCACTAACCTGCAACACCTCAACCTTGGTGACAATCAACTCAGCAGTTTGCCACAGGAAATAGGACAACTCACCAATCTTCAATCCCTCGACTTTTTCAAAAATCAACTCGGCAGTTTGCCACAGGAAATAGGACAACTCACCAATCTCCAAACTCTCAACCTTTGGAACAATCAACTCACCAGTTTGCCACAGGAAATAGGACAACTCACCAATCTCCAAACTCTCGACCTTTGGAACAATCAACTCACCAGTCTGCCACCGAAAATAGGACAACTCACTAATCTCCAAACTCTCGACCTTAGAAGCAATCAACTCAACAGTCTGCCATCGGAAATAGGACAATTCACCAATCTCCAATCCTTCGATCTTAGTTTCAATCAACTCAGCAGTCTGCCATCGGAAATAGGACAACTCACCAACCTCCAAACTCTCTACCTTAGTGACAATAAACTCAGCAGTCTGCCACCGGAAATAGGACAACTTACTAAATTGAAGCAGCTTGAACTTCAAGGCAACAAAATAATCACACTTCCACTAGAAATAACAAAACAAGGATTACAAGCAATTCTTAACTTTTATCAGCAACAGCTCAAACAAACAGTTGATCTTTTCTATGAAGCAAAATTCTTGATTGTCGGTGAAGGAGGTGCAGGCAAAACCTCTTTAGCAAAGAAAATTGAAGATGAAAACTACAAACTTCAATCAAATGAAAAATCAACTGAAGGTATTGATGTAATTCAGTGGAAATTCAAACTAGATAATGGTAAAGAATTTCGCGTTAATATCTGGGACTTTGGTGGACAAGAAATATACCACCAAACCCACCAATTTTTTCTGACATCACGTTCTCTCTATGCCTTAGTTGCAGATGATCGCAAAGAAAATACAGATTTTTATTATTGGCTGAAAGTTGTCGAACTATTGAGTGAAAGTAGCCCAGTTATCATTATTAAAAACGAAAAACAAGAACGTCAATGTGAAGTCAATGAACGCCAATTGCGAGGAGAATTCCTAAATCTTAAAGAAGTTTTACCAACCAACTTAGCCACTAATCGCGGTTTAACAGAAATTAAAACTGCTATTCAGCAATATATAAATAAACTTCCTCATGTTGGTACACCTCTACCAAAAATCTGGGTGAAGATCCGTTCTGATCTAGAAAACGACTCCCGCAACTATATTAATTTTGTAGAATATTCCAACTTTTGCGAATACAATGGTTTAACTAAACGTGAGGATATGCTGCTGCTAAGTAGCTACTTGCACGACCTTGGTGTTGGCTTGCATTTCCAAGATGATCCTATACTTAAACACTATGTCATCCTCAAACCAGAATGGGGAACTACAGCAGTTTACAAAGTGCTAGATAATAAAAACGTTATTAAAAATTTAGGATGTTTTACCCAAGAGAACCTTGCAGAAATTTGGAAAGATGTCGAATATACCGACATGAGAGATGAACTGCTACAATTAATGATGCGGTTTAAACTTTGTTACCCAATTCCTAATTGTGTTGGTCAATATATTGCACCTCAATTACTCGATATTAACCAACCTGAATACGACTGGGATAAATCCCATAATTTAATTTTACGATACAAATACGAATTCATGCCCAAAGGTATTATCAGTCGCTTCATTGTGGAAACACACCCTTGGATTGAAGAACAAAAAATTGTTTGGAGAAGTGGCGTTATTCTCAACCAATATCAAACTCGTGCTGAAGTGATTGAAAATTACAATCAAAAAGAAATTAAAATCCGTGTAGCCGGAAATCGTAAGAAAGAACTGCTAACTGTTATCACACATGAACTCGATAAAATTCATCGTTCTTTTAAGCGTTTGAAATATGATACTCTTGTTCCTTGTAATTGTGAAAAATGTATAGAAAGTGAGAATCCTTATACTTATCCTCTCAACGAATTGCATGAATTTTTAACAACTTGTGATTATGATATCCAATGCAGAATAAGTCGTAAAATGGTTGATGTTCGTAGGTTAATTGATGATGTGAATCTGCCACCCCAAGAATTATATCAGGAACGGCAAACCCCAGTTACACCATTACAAAATGAACTTGACAACCAGAAAAAAGAATCATTTAATGTAATTAATATTCATAATCACGTAACAACAAAGAGTAATTCCATGTCAGAATCTTCTAAATATAATCTAACAGGTGCAAACGTAGGTGCTATTAACGATGGACAAAGTGGTGGTAGTAGCAACGTTTATCAAACCAACTACACACCTGAACAAAAACAGAATTTAGCAGAAGCAGCAGCAGAAATCCAACAACTGTTTCACCAATTATCTAAAAACAATCAAACATCGACAAATGAAGGAATTACCAACGCCATTTATCAAGAAATTAAGCGCAACCCAACACTAAAATCCAGATTAATCTCTGCACTTAAAGCTGGTGGATTAGAAGCATTAAAAGCGATATTTAATCATCCTGTTTTTAGTATTCCAGCAGAAACCATCAAAGGATTTTTAGAAGCAGAATAAATTACTTTACTTATTTCTAAAACAAACTTTCAAATACTTTTTTATAGCAATTCTTCGTTGGGTGAATTACATTTCGGAACCTCTCCCCCAACCCCCTCTCTGTTTACGGAGAGGGGGCTACTGTTTTCCCCTCCTCGCTTGCGGGGAGGGGTTAGGGGTGGGGTTTTATGTAATGTATGCAGTATCATGAGTGAAGCGATCGCTCCGCCCGCCGTAGGCATCGCAATACTTCCTTTTACCACAACATCCGATTTAGAAAATGCCGTAACAACTTTATCCCCGTTGGTTCTTGATAATTTGTAGGTAACAAAGCCCGTATCGCCTTTTCCAAAGCTTCTGAAGCAGAATCTATTTCCTGACGCTTCGGCCTTTTAGTTGGGGGAAAATATAAAGGTTCACCCACACGAATCGTTAACTCTTTTCTCAAAAACAAATCATGAGTACCAATTAATGCAATTGGAATGATTGGTAATCCAGCCCGCAAAGCATAAATTACCGTCCCGCGTTTGAAAGGATGCAAATGACCCTCAGCAGTTCCCAATCTCCCTTCAGGAAAGAGAATCAACCCATCTCCACGATTAAAAATTGCCGCAACAATCCGATCTATGCGGCGTAACGTCTGGATATCTCCACCGGGGTTGACATTTTCTTTAATGGCTGTAGCTAATTCCTTCACCTCCTCCTGTCCAGCTTTGGCAGCAGCCATGACAGCGAGTTCTTCACCCCAAATTCGCTCTAAGGGAATTACACCACCTGCAAAACCTAAAATAAAGCGTTTCCAGCATTTGTTGTAGAGAGTGCGGGCATCACCGAGAATGTAATAGTGGGGTTGGGTGGGAATTTCTGCGAGTAATACTAAAGGGTCAATGTGGTGAAGATGGTTAGCAGCTAAGATGGCTGGTGTGCGGGGGATATTTTCGATGTTTTCGACGCGGATAGAAAATAGAGCATGAATGAGCGATCGCACTACCCAACGTCTGATATTAGCATTAACTCGTGGTTCCGTATATTCCTGACTAATAGCAGATAACTGATTGAGAGTAGTTTCTATAGTATGACGAATAGTGCGATCGCTCGCCGCAGCCACACCTTCCCTTACCCGCTTGATAGTTGCATCAGTCAAAGGCGGTAGGGTTTCTGATTCTGGCAGATGATTTGATATCAATTCCCCATCAGCTTGGACTTCAGGAGAAGATTCGCTCGAAGAACTATTCATGAACCAATCATAATGCTTGATGTCTGCTCTAAAACACTCCCCTGTGAGAAGTCTACATATTATATTTCTCTTTTGTCGTAAGCATTCAACTATCAACGTTCAGTAGTCAGCTTTTTAACAGTTACAAAAAAGATCACTATTTGCCCATCTACCGATTTATCAAACATCCCAACTCCCGACTCCTAAATTTTTACCTTTTGTCATATCCAAGACATAACAATATTTAAGCCAATCTGTCACAAAAAACCAAAAATTCTGTAATTCCTCCCACAGTTAGAAGCTATTTTCCCTACAATGTACGTTGATAGGCTAATAGCTTGCTGGGAAAGAACGTAAAAAATTAACCCTATGATTTACCACAGCGTAGGCACATTTAAAGGTGTTGGGGGACTTGACCTGTATTACCAAAGCTGGAATCCAGGGGATAAGGTACGGGCAATATTAGTACTGGTACATGGACTCGGAGGACACAGCGGACTTTACAAAAATGTAATTGAGCATTTGCTACCCCAGCAATATGCCATCTATGGCTTAGATTTACGTGGACATGGGCGCTCACCAGGTCAAAGAGGTTACATAAATACTTGGGCTGAGTTTCGTGATGACGTGCGAGCCTTCTTACAAATGATTCAGCAGCAGCAGCCAGGATGCCCAATTTTCCTATTTGGTCACAGCATGGGCGGAATGATAGTTTTAGACTACACTCTGCACTATCCCCAAGATACATCTGCATTGCAAGGCGTGATTGCCTTTGCACCAAGCATTGGAGAAGTCGGAGTATCACCTATTCGCATACTGTTAGGAAAAATGCTCTCCCAGGTGTGGCCGCGTTTTTCATTAAATACGGGACTGGACACAACTGCTGGTTCACGAAATGAGAAAATTATAACTAACTACAATCAAGATCATTTGCGGCATACCCGCGCCACAGCCCGTTTCTCTACAGAATTCTTTGCTACAATTGCCTGGATTCATGCCCATGCTGCCGAATGGCAAGTACCTCTATTAATTTTGCATGGTGGTGCTGACAGAGTTGCTTTACCTGGAGGCAGTGAACTTTTCTACCAGCGAGTCACTTACCCAGATAAACTACGCATAGAGTATCCAGAAGCCTATCACGATTTACATTGTGACATTAATTATCGTCAAGTCTTAACTGATTTAAGTAATTGGATGGAACAGCATTTACCCTCTGAAATAGGGCGATTAGAGCCGGTAATGAGTAATGATTGAAAATACGTAGACTAAGTTGAAACGGGAACAACGCGATTTTGTGAGAAATCCGGGGTAAAACAGGGGGAACGGGAGTCAGAAAAACCTTTACCCTCTTTACCCAAACCAACTGACAACATTGAGAGTCTTAACCGGGCAGTATGGAAACCAGTATAATCTCGGTTAGATTCAAGACTTACTATTCTTACTTAGATAAATTATCTTCAGACAGTTTTAGGTGAATTTCACCACAAAATGCTTAATCTTCACATAATATGCCTACATCTTTGTATAAATTTCACGAAAAGCTCTAGTAATTGGAACTTCAGTAATATTACTATTAGTTAGTTGTTGAATGCTAACTTATTATTCATTTAAAAGATACAAATTAATAAATAAGTTAGCGTTAAAAACTTTGTTTACGACAAATCATAAATCATGAAAGAAGAGGTTTCTAGGCAACTTTACTTGTCATGGCATAGTTTGTCTTTTTGCATTTTTCTACTTAGGTTTTGAATTACTTCACACATATACAGGGCTAAAGTTATGGCAGATGGAAATCTCTCAATCTTCAACTCAACATTACCAATCACATCTACTGAAATAGTCACTAATTACGATACACCAACAGCTGGAACAGTATCTCTTTTACCCAGTTACATCAATGTCACCATTACCAATGGCGGCTTACTCAATGGAGTTTATGACGCTTGGTGTGTTAACAGTAGCTTCAACATTGCCAAAGGTACTTATAACAATGCTAGTGTATATTCCAGTTACGGAAACATTCCTACAGGCATACTTTATACAGGTTCACAGACAATCACTTCATTGCCTGATCCTTACCTGGATAAACTTCAGCAAATCAATTGGCTTTTAAATAACGTTACTGAAGCAGCCAACATTGTTAACAATAAATACCAATACGATGGTTTTAATTACACACAATATGATGTACAGTTAGCCATCTGGATACTTCTCGGTGAGACTAACATATTAAATAGCGGTGACTATAATACATTACAAGACTATAGTCAGGAAAACGCAAATAGGCTAGTGGATATGGCTATTGCTAATGGCACTAGCTTTGTACCAGTAGCAGGACAAGATGTGGGTGTCATCATTAAAGCATCTGGACAGCAGCCCATCTTGATGGAAGTCAAAACTGCCGGTATTGGAGATTTTGTTTGGCATGACTTAAATGCTAATGGAATTCAAGAAGCCAACGAAGAAGGAATAGATGGTGTAACAGTAACATTACTCGATACAAACGGTAATGTTCTCGGCACAACTATTACCGGAGACAACCTCTACACGGCAGAGATAGAAACAGGATACTATCAGTTTGGTCCCTTGCTGCCTAGTAGCTATCAGGTGAAATTTAGCTTACCTGCTGATTTTCATGCTGTTAGTCCCTATCTTCAAACCGGCGATACAGCCCTTGATTCCAATGCTAACCCCAACAACAACCTCACCTCTAATCTTGTCACCTTAGTTGGTGGAGAAATTAATACCACAATTGATGCAGGGTTCTACAACTTGGCATCATTAGGAGACTACGTTTTTGCTGATAATAACAACAACGGCATTCAAGATGCAGGAGACACAGCCTTAAATGGTGTCATAGTAGAACTCATCCAAAATGGTCAAGTAATTAACACAACCACAACTAATGCAGATGGTTCATACCTATTTGCTGGTTTAACACCAGGAGAATATCAAGTTAAATTCACCTCTCCTGATGGCTATATCTTCACAACGGCAAATGTGGGAGATGATGGAACTGATAGCGATGCAGATACCACAGGATTAACCCAAACCGTCATCTTAACAAGTGGAGAATTCAACGGTACATTAGATGCAGGGTTAGTTCTCCTCGCCAGCTTAGGAGATTTTGTCTGGCACGACTTCAATGCAGATGGAATCCAAGATGCCAACGAACCCGGAATTGCAGAAGCTACGGTTAAGCTGATTAATCCCAACACAGGTGCAGTGATTGCCACCACCACCACAGATATTGATGGCAAATATAGCTTTGCAGGATTAACTCCAGGGGATTACAAAGTAATGTTTGTCACCCCTGATGGGTTTAGCCAAATTAGTCCCACCAATGTGGGTGGGGATGATAGCGTTGATTCTGATGGCTTAATTTCAGATGTCACCAACCTGTCACCAGGGGAAAATGACCCCACAATTGATGCAGGGTTCTACAACTTGGCATCATTAGGAGACTACGTTTTTGCTGATAATAACAACAACGGCATTCAAGATGCAGGAGACACAGCCTTAAATGGTGTCACAGTAGAACTCATCCAAAATGATCAAGTAATTAACACAACCACAACTAATGCAGATGGTTCATACCTATTTGATGGTTTAACACCAGGAGAATATCAAGTTAAATTCACCTCTCCTGATGGCTATATCTTCACAACGGCAAATGTGGGAGATGATGGAACTGATAGCGATGCAGATGCCACAGGATTAACCCAAACCGTCATCTTAACAAGTGGAGAATTCAACGGTACATTAGATGCAGGGTTAGTTCTCCTCGCCAGCTTAGGAGATTTTGTCTGGCACGACTTCAATGCAGATGGAATCCAAGATGCCAACGAACCCGGAATTGCAGAAGCTACGGTTAAGCTGATTAATCCCAACACAGGTGCAGTGATTGCCACCACCACCACAGATATTGATGGCAAATATAGCTTTGCAGGATTAACTCCAGGGGATTACAAAGTAATGTTTGTCACCCCTGATGGGTTTAGCCAAATTAGTCCCACCAATGTGGGTGGGGATGATAGCGTTGATTCTGATGGCTTAATTTCAGATGTCATCAACCTGTCACCAGGGGAAAATGACCCCACAATTGATGCAGGGTTCTATAACTTGGCATCATTAGGAGACTACGTTTTTGCTGATAATAACAACAACGGCATTCAAGATGCAGGAGACACAGCCTTAGGTGGTGTAACCGTTACCCTGATTGGTGGGGGCGCAGATGGCATTATCAATGGTATTGGCGATACTACCGTCACCACTACTACAAATGCTAATGGCAATTACAACTTCTCTGGACTGACACCAGGGGAACAATATCAAGTTGAATTCTCTGGTTTACCTGCGGGATATCAGTTTACTCAAGCTGATGTAGGTACTGATGATGCTATAGACTCCGATGCTAATCCCAGCACTGGCAAAACTCAGATTGTCACTCTTGCTTCTGGTGAAAACAACCTCACTTTAGATGCAGGTGTTTATCAAAATGTCGGTGATCTGTCAATTACCAAAACCGACGGTTTGACAACTGTTACTCCTGGACAGCAAATAACCTATACCATTGTCGTCAATAACAATGGTCTGATAACTGCTACCAACGCCCTGGTGAGCGATATCATGCCCAGTGATCTGACCAACGTCACCTGGACAAGCGTGGCAACCGGAGGAGCTACGGATAATGAAACCAGTGGCACAGGCAATATCAATGATTATGTGACTCTGATAGGTGGTAGTAGTATCACCTATACGGTGAACGGTACAGTGGCTGCCAGTGCTGGGTCATCCGGTGCCAACACCAACGCGACAACCAGCAAATTTGACTTCAGTGGCAATAGTTGGACAGATGGAACAGATGGCAATATTCGGACTTTCACTAAGGACGGTATTTCCGTCAAAACGAGTGCGTTTGCTCGTAGCAGTGGTGGAAATTGGAGTAATGCCTTTCTGGGTAGCTATACTGGTGGCTTAGGTGTTACCGACAACATTGAAGGCGATGGTTCTGGCGGACTGCATCGTGTGGATAATGTAGGGCAGAATAACTATGTTCTGTTTGAATTCTCTGACTCAATAGTTGTTGATCGTGCCTTCCTCGATTACGTCATGAATGACAGTGATATGTCAGTTTGGATTGGTAACTTTAATAATCCATTCAATAATCACCTCACCTTAAGTGATTCTGTTCTCAACAGCTTTGGCTTCACCGAAGTCAACTTCGGTGGTAGTAGCGATCGCTGGGCAGATATCAATGCAGGTAACAATGTTGGTAATACTCTAGTGATTGCGGCTTGGACAGAGGACACGTCACCAAACGACAGATTCAAGATCCAGTATTTAGATGTTCAGAAATATGTTCCACCAACAACGGTTTCTCTGATTAACACCGCTACAGTCAATGTTCCCACTGGTTTCAACGATACCAACCCTAACAACAACAGTGCTACCGATACTAACACTGTGGTTGCAGTCTCCAACGTGAAAATTGGCGATCGCGTTTGGTACGACGCTGATGGAGATGGTGTCCAAGATACAGGCGAATCTGGCGTTGCAGGTGTAGCTATTAAGCTCTTTAACCAAGGGGGTACTCAAGTCGGGACAACGACCACCGATGCCAACGGTCTCTACCAATTCACTGTTAACGCCAATAGCACCTACAGCATTCAATTCGTTGAACCCACCGGCTTCGATGGATTCACCACTGCCAATGTCGGTAACGATGCGGCTGATAGTGATGTTGTCAATACGAACGGCACAACGGCTCAATTCTCAGTGGGAACGACCGATGACTTGACGATTGACGCAGGACTAATCAAAAATATCGGCGACTTATCAATTACCAAAACCGACGGTTTGACAACTGTTACTCCTGGACAGCAAATAATCTATACCATTGTCGTCAATAACAATGGTCTGATGACCGCTACCAACGCCCTGGTGAGCGATATCATGCCCAGTGATCTGACCAACGTCACCTGGACAAGCGTGGCAACCGGAGGAGCTACGGATAATGAAACCAGTGGCACAGGCAATATCAATGATTATGTGACTCTGATAGGTGGTAGTAGCATCACCTATACGGTTAACGGTACAGTGGCTGCCAGCGCTGGGTCATCCGGTGCCAACACCAACGCGACAACCAGCAAATTTGACTTCAGTGGCAATAGTTCGACAGATGGAACAGATGGCAATATTCGGACTTTCACTAAGGACGGTATCTCAGTCAAAACGAGTGCGTTTAGTCGAGATAGTTCTGGAAGTTGGAAAACTGCCTATCTCGGTAGCTACACTGGTGGCTTAGGTGTTACCGACAGCAGTGAAGGTAGTGGTTCTGGCGGACTGCATCGTGTGGATAATGTGGGACGGAATAACTACGTCTTGTTTGAATTCTCTGACTCAGTGGTTGTTGATCGTGCCTTCCTTGATTATGTAATTGATGACAGTGATATCTCCGTTTGGATTGGTAACTTTAATAATCCATTCAATAATCACCTCACCTTAAGTGATTCTGTTCTCAACAGCTTTGGCTTCACTGAATTCAACTTCGGTGGTAGTAGCGATCGCTGGGCAGATATCAATGCAGCTAATAATGTTGGGAATACTCTAGTTATTGCTGGTAAGACAGGAGATGCAAACGATCAATTCAAGATTGAGTATTTAGATGTTCAGAAATATGTTGCTCCCACAACTACTCTGACTAACACTGCCACAGTAACTGCACCCAGTGGTTTCACCGACACCAATCTTGCTAACAACAACGCTACTGATGCAAATACAGTGACCGCTGGCTCAACCCTTCCATCTGCTCCTGGTGTGCGTACTCCTGGATTCTGGCAAAATACAAGTTGGCAAAAGTTCTGGGATGGTGTCCAAGGCAACGAACCATCACAAAAAGAAGAAGCCAATTTCCCCAACGGCGATCTTCTGTTTGCACCTTATACCAACTCTGACCAACCAGGGAAAGTTCTTGATCCAGTAAAAGGACAGTATGATATAGGGCTACTCATCGGTGACTACAACCGCAATGGCAAGACAGACGCAGGAGAAAATACCATCTTCTATACCCGCGCTCAAGCACTCCAAATTGTTGATTCTTCAGAGCATCCCAATGGAGATAAACGGTATGATCTGGGTCGCTCTTTGGTTGCTAGTTGGTTGAATTATCTTGCAGGCAACCCCATTGACACAGCCAATCCAAACGATAAAGATGCTCGATACTATATCAACGAAGGCATCAATTGGTTGCAAGCCATAACTCCAGATGAAAATGGCGACAAGAAAGGTGATGGTGCGTTGCACCAACTTACTGGCAGCAGTGTCAGTAGCCCACGGGTTGATACTTACTGGAGTTATGGTATTTCCAGCGCCTCCAGTTTACCAAGTCCTTACAAGTCCAACACCAATGTTCTCTATCCCTTAGATGCTGGTGGTATCATTAATACCGCATTGGATAATTACAACAACGGTCTAGGTCTTGCAGATAATGTTTTCCACGGATGAAATGCATAAATCGCTATAACTACTAATTTTAGCGATAGCGTAAGGGCTGCTGCAAGCAGTTCGCTCTTCCTGCTTAATCTAATTCCTCCGTTAAACTCAGAGTTTGGCGGGGGAATCATATCGTTGAATACTTATCATTAAGGGAGCAGGGGGAAAAAGAATTTTTGGATTTCTGCACAAACAATTTATATCGCCAGTGATTAGGTGGACATGAAATCAAATACTTTGGAGAATGTAGGATATCAGACAATTTTGGATTATAGTCGGCTTTCTGAGATTTTTAAAACTAACTTTCGCATATTAAACATACTCAAAACGGTTAGGAATTTTACTTTTTATTGATGAAAAAACTGGCTCTCCCTATTCACAGAGAGGAGTTCCATATTTGGTTAAACTATGAACCGTTTGCAGCATACTAAAGAACCCAAAAAATTAGATTAATTATGAAAAATCAAAATATAGAAAATACTCCTTTAAAGTCCTATTCCAATCCTGAAAGATTCTGGCAGAGTTTTTTGCGAGATTTCACAGATCCTCTTACATTAGCTGCGATCACTCCTTTTTCTTCATCCCGTCAAACCCAGGAAATTTGCATTTCCAAGGCTCAAACTTCAGATTTGACAACCTTTATGCAAACCCATACAATAAGCCTTAATACCTTAATTTATGGGGCATTATCTCTACTTTTAAGTCATTACACCAGAGAAACAGATATTCTGTTTGGAGCAATCACCAAAAAACTTGATTTCTACATTCTACCTGTGCGAGTTTTCGTTGATGCCAATACTTCATTATTATCATGGTTGCAAGAACTAGAAGCACAATGGTCTACCTTGATCAACCCTGAATCTACTCCCCTACAACAAATTCGAGAATGGAGTGAAATTCCTCCCGAATTACCATTATTTGAAATCCTAGTGATATTTGGAAATTATGAAAAATCAGAATATCTTCAACTGGCTGATTATCCTCTAATTTTATCCATTGATACAGAGTCGGATTTATTAATAAAAATTCATTATCAGCAAAATCAATTTGCAGACAATGCCATAGTGAGAATGTTAGGACATATAGAAACTATATTAACAAATATAATTAATCTTCCCGCACAAACTCTTGCTTATATACCTTTACTTACAGAAAAGGAAAAACATCAATTATTAGTTGAATGGAATCAGACTCAGACAGATTATCGCCCAGAAAAGTGCATCCATCAACTATTTCAAGAACATGCAGAAAGAACACCTGATGCCATAGCGGTAGTGTTTGAGAATGAACAACTAACTTATCAAGAACTCAATCAACGTGCGAACCAATTAGCCAATTATCTACAAACATTAGGAGTGCAACCAGAGGTTTTAGTTGGTATTTGCACAGAGCGATCTCTAGAAATGATTGTTGGTATATTAGGTATTTTGAAAGCAGGTGGAGCTTATGTACCTTTAGATATTACCTATCCCAGAGAGCGGTTAGCTTTCATGTTATCAGATTCCCAGGTGTCAATACTATTAACACAACAGCATTTAGTTGAAAAAATACCAGAACATCAAGCGAGAATAGTTTGTTTAGATCACGATTGGGAACATATCACCAAAACACCTTCACACAAGATAGAAACAACTGTTAAACCCAATAACATAGCCTATATTATTTATACATCTGGGTCAACAGGTAAACCAAAAGGTGTTCTCATTCCCCACTCTAACGTCGTGCGTTTATTTGCAGCTACTCAATCTTGGTTTCAATTTAACCACAATGATGTTTGGAGTCTTTTTCATTCCTATGCTTTCGACTTTTCTGTTTGGGAAATTTGGGGTGCGCTTTTATATGGTGGTCGTTTGGTAATTATCCCTTATTATGTCAGTCGCTCACCAGAATTATTTTATCAATTATTAGCTCACGAAAAAATTACAGTTTTAAATCAAACACCTTCAGCTTTTCAGCAACTGATGCAAATAGAAGCATCTTTAAAAAATGAGAATAACTTGAACTTACGCTTGGTGATTTTTGGTGGAGAAGCACTGAATATTCAAAGCTTAAAACCTTGGTTTGACAGACATGGAGACAAGTCTACCCAATTAGTGAATATGTATGGGATTACGGAAACCACCGTTCATGTTACCTATCGTCCCATCAATATAGCTGATCTCAGTTCTTCATCAAAAGTAATTGGTTGTGCAATTCCCGACTTACAACTTTATATATTAAATTCTCAACTGCAACCTGTACCTATCGGTGTTGCTGGGGAAATCTATGTGGGAGGAGCAGGTTTAGCGCGTGGTTATTTAAAGCGACCAGAATTAACAACGGAAAGGTTTATTTCTCACCCATTTAATCATCAACCAGATGCTCGTCTTTATAAAACAGGGGATTTAGCACGTTATTTACCTAATGGTGATATTGAGTATCTAGGACGCATTGATAATCAAGTAAAAATTCGCGGTTTCAGAATTGAATTAGGAGAAATCGAAGCAGTATTAAATCAATATCCAAATCTGAAAGCAACTAAAGTGATTACAAGAGAGGATATTCCTGGAGATAAAAGATTAGTTGCTTATATTATTCCTAATAACAGTGAAAATTCTACAGCGGAAATATCTGATCAAATTCGTGAATATCTCAAACAAAAATTACCTAATTATATGATTCCTGCTGCTTTTGTGGTGTTAGAAACTTTTCCTTTAACTCCCAACGGCAAAATTGACCATCGCGCTTTTCCTGTTCCTGATTTTTCGGCTTCTACAAATAATTATCTTGCTCCCCGTAACCCCACAGAAGAAATTTTCGTGCAAATTTGGAGTCAGGTTCTGAAAGTAGACAATATTGGCATTAATGATAACTTCTTTGAATTAGGAGGACATTCTCTATTAGCTACGCAAGTAACATCCAGAATTAGACAAATATTAAACCAAGAAATACCCATACGTTTATTATTTGAATTTCCGACTATTTCTCAACTGTCTGCACAAATTGGTATTACCAAACCGACTGATGATAATTTATCAATACCAGCAATTGAAACTAGACAACACCAATCAAATCTGCCACTATCTTTTGCTCAACAACGTCTTTGGTTTTTAGATCAATTACAACCCAATAGCACAGCTTATAATCTATCCTACACTTTTCAGATTCAGGGTTTACTCAATATCAGTGCCTTAGAACAAAGTATTGATAAAATTATCCAGCGTCATCAAATTCTCCGTACTAATTTTGTAGTTGTAGATGGAGAACCAACTCAGGTTATTAATAATATTGACTTCCATCTACCCATCATTGATTTGCAGCGGGAAGCAGAAGTTGAGAAAGTCGTTAACCAAGAAGCAGAAAAATCTGTTGATTTAGCTCAAGATTTTCTATTTCGCATCACCTTATTACGACTGAATGCAGACAAACATCTGCTGTTAATGAATATTCACCACATTATTTTTGATGGTTGGTCTTTTGGAATCTTCTTTGATGAATTAAAAACACTTTATACAGCTTATTGTGAAGGTTTAAATTCTTCTTTATCACAACTACCTATTCAATATCCAGACTTTACATTGTGGCAGCAACAGTGGCTGAGTGGTGCTATTTTAGAATCGCAATTAAATTACTGGCAACAGCAATTAAGTGGAAATTTACCTCTATTAGAATTACCTACAGACCGTCTGCGTCCCAGACTGCAAACCTACGCAGGAGCAACACAATCTTTTATTTTATCACCTGAATTAACTACAAGTATTACATCTCTTGCTCAAAAAGAAGGTGTAACTTTGTTCATGACTTTACTAACGGTATTTAAAGTATTACTTTGCTGTTATAGCAGTCAAGAAGATGTAATTGTGGGAACTCCCATTGCAGGACGTAACCGCAGCGAAATTGAAGGTTTGATGGGATTTTTTGTGAATACTTTAGCATTGCGGACTGATTTAGGTAATAATCCCAGTTTTATAGAATTACTAAGTCGAGTCCGACGGGTATGTTTAGAAGCATATACTCATCAGGATGTCCCATTTGAACAGTTAGTTGAGGTATTGCAACCAGAACGTCATTTAAGTCATACTCCTATATTTCAGGTGATGTTTGCTTTGCAAAATGCACCAATGGGAGAATTACAATTACCAAATTTGACGGTGACAGCTTTAAAATCAGCAGTACAAACTGCAAAATTTGACCTCACTCTGTCAATGGAAGAACGGAATGGACAGCTGATAGGTGAGTGGGAATATAATACGGATTTGTTTGATGATTTGACAATGGAGCGAATGATTAGAAATTTTCAGATTTTATTATCTGGGATCTTGGCTAATCCTGAGCAAAATATTTGGCAATTGCCTTTACTTACAGCACAGGAAAAACATCAATTATTAATTGCATGGAATCAGACTGAGGTAAATTATTTTCAGGATCAGTTGATTCATCAGTTGTTTGAAGAACAAGTAGAGAAAACACCTGATGCAGTTGCAGTGGTGTTTGAGAATGAACAACTAACTTATCAAGAACTGAATCAGCGTGCAAATCAATTAGCAAATTATTTGCGAAAATTAGGAGTTGGAGCCAATAAATTAGTAGGATTGTGTTTAGAACCGTCTTTGGCAAGAATTGTCGGGTTGTTAGGAATCCTCAAAGCCGGAGGTGTTTATTTACCCTTAGATCCGGTTTATCCTCAAGAACGTCTGAGATTTATGATGGAGGATTCACAAGTTTCTATTCTTTTGACTCAGGAATTTTTAGTTGCTAATTTATCAGTAAATTCGCTGCAAGTTGTAAATTTGGATGCAGATTGGGAGAAGATTTCCACAGAATCGACAAATAATCTTCAGAGTTGCGTCACTGGGGAAAATCTGGCTTATGTTATTTATACTTCTGGTTCGACGGGTATTCCCAAAGGGGTTTTGATATCCCATCAAGCGATCGCACTTCACTCTCAGAATATCATAGAGCATTATGAGTTAAACGCAAGCGATGACCGCATTTTACAATTTGCATCCCTGAGTTTCGATGTATCCTTAGAGCAAATTTTACCAACTTTGGCAGTTGGAGCAACCCTCATCCTAGTTAATGCAAAGTTATTAACTCCCTGGGAATTTCACCAAAAATTGATTGATTACGGTTTAACGGTTGTGAATATTCCTCCCATTTACCTGAATCAATGGTTGCAATTTTTGGCAGAAACTGCTGATGCTACTCCCATAAATCAACTCAGATTAGTCATTTGCGGTGGTGAAGCACTTCCACCAGAAACCCTAAAAATCTGGTACAACAGTCCAATAGCAGGAGTACGCTTAATTAATGCTTACGGACCAACTGAAACAACCATAACAGCAATCACTTTTACAGTACCTCCAGAAATTACACCAGTAGAATCTTACAGCAGTATCCCCATTGGTCGTCCATTACCAAACCGTAAAATATATCTTCTGGATCACCACAAAAATCTCGTTCCCATTGGTGTTGCTGGAGAGTTATATATTGGTGGAGAAGGTTTAGCACTAGGTTATTTAAATCGACCAGAATTAACAGAGCAGAAATTCATTACCAATCCTTTTGAAGATTCAAAATTATATAAAACTGGGGATTTAGCTCGTTACCTACCAGATGGTAATATTCAATTCTTAGGTCGCACCGACAACCAAGTAAAAATTCGTGGTTTTCGGATTGAATTAGGAGAAATAGAAGCTCTATTAAATAAACATCGAACTATTCAGGATGCTAAAGTTATCACGAGAGAAGATATTCCTGGTGATAAAAAATTAGTTGCCTATATTATTCCTAAATCTGTAAACAAGGAAATGAGCAATGCAGATTTCATCCCCTTACAATCAGAAATCTCTGAGCAAATCCGTGAATATCTCAAACAGCAGCTACCTGATTACATGATTCCTTCTGCATTTGTGGTCTTAGAATCTTTCCCTTTGACTCCCAACGGCAAAATTGACTATCATGCTTTGCCTATTCCTGATTTTTCTACTCCTCAAAATAATTATGTCGCTCCTATAACTCCTACACAAAAAATTCTTGCTAATATCTGGAGTCAGTTACTTAAAGTAGAAACCATTGGCATTGATGATAACTTTTTCAACTTAGGTGGACATTCATTACTGGCCACAATGCTCATCTCCCGGATTAGAAAAACCTTTAACATAGAAATACCGCTACGCTTACTATTTGAATTTCCTAGCATCTCCCAACTTTCTGAACATATCTGCATTACCGAACAAATCCATGATGATTTATTATTACCAGCAATTGCACCCAGAAAGCAAAAGGAAAATATACCACTTTCATTTGCTCAACAGCGGCTTTGGTTTTTAGCACAATTAGAACCCAACAACATTGCTTATAATATGCCGTTGATATTACGACTCCAGGGTTTACTGAATATCACAGCATTAGAACAAACCATTAATGAAATCATACAACGTCATGAAATTCTCCGCACGAATTTTATTTCATTGGATGGACAACCAATTCAAGTAGTTACTGATCATATTACCTTTAATTTACCTATCATTGATTTACAACTTTTATCAGATGAAAATCGAGAAATAGAAGTTAAAAAAATAATAAGTCAAGAAGCAGAAAAACCTGTTAATTTAGTTAAAGATTCACTGTTCCGTGTTAAATTATTGCGATTGAGTCCAGAGGAATATCTGCTGCTATTTAATATTCACCATATTATTTTTGATGGCTGGTCTGATGATGTATTGCGAAGGGAAATGGCAGAAATTTACCAAGCATTCTCTAGAGGGAATTCCTCACCATTATCACCACTTACCATCCAATATAATGACTTTTCTCTGTGGCAGCGTGACTGGGTTACAGGTGAAGTTTTAGAGTCTCAACTTGTTTACTGGAAACAACAATTAGGTGGAAATTTACCTATATTAGAATTGCCTACAGACCATCCCCGTCCGCAAGTACAAACTTATCAAGGAGCAACTCATTCCCTGATTTTATCTTCAGAATTAACTGCAAGTATTAAATTACTTTCACAAACAGAGAATGTGACTTTGTTCATGACTTTACTGGCAGCGTTCAAGATATTACTTTGTCGCTATACTGGACAAAAAGATGTAATTGTGGGAACCCCTATTGCGGGACGCAACCGCAGAGAAATTGAGGACTTAATTGGGTTTTTTGTCAATACTTTGGCTTTGCGGACTGACTTGAGTGGCAATCCTAGTTTTCGAGAATTACTAAATCGTGTGCGGCAAGTTACCTTAGATGCTTATGCTCACCAAGATTTACCTTTTGAAAAGTTAGTCGAAGAACTCCAACCTCAAAGACATTTAAGCCATACTCCGATATTTCAAGTTTGGTTTAACATGATCAATTTGAATACAGATGCTCTCGAACTCAATGATTTAAAAATCGAGCCTATAACGATTATTGAGACTACTTCTAAGTTTGATTTGAATCTCTATATAGAAGAAAAAAATCATGAAATTCATCTGCAATTTGTTTATAACAATATTCTCTTCAATGCAGATACAATTGAATGGATGGGAACACATTTTCAGCGATTGTTGACAGTAATTTCTGCTTATCCAGAAAGACCTATTTCGACTTTCTCTCTTATAACTGAAAGAGAACGTTACGAATTATCTCATCTCCGTAATTCTCATCGTCCCATTAATTCATTTATTGAATTTTCAAAACCAGAAATTGAACAATCTATACCGGCACGGTTTGAAGAGCAAGTTAAAAAATATCCCGACAATATTGCTATCAAAACCAAAAATCATCAATGGACTTATCAAGAATTAAATCTCCAAGCCAATAGAATTGCTAAAATTCTTCTAGAAGAAAGTTTAAATACACAGGCTAATATTGCTCTATTATTTGACCATGATGCACCAATGATAGCGGCAATTTTGGGAGTCCTGAAAGCAGGTAAAACTTATGTTCCTCTCGACCCCAAATATCCTCAAGATAGGGTTGTCTATATTTTAGAAGATTCTCTGGCTCAAGTGGTTTTAACTAATCACAAAAATTTGCTTATTGCTCAAGAATTAATTCAAGAAAAACTACCAATTATTAATGTTGATGAAATTAATATTAGTGATTCTGCTGTAGAAATTAATCAACCAATATCACCAGATACTCTTACTTATATTCTTTATACTTCTGGTTCGACAGGAAAGCCGAAAGGAGTCATCCAAAATCACCGAAATGTTCTACATTTCATCAGAAACTATACCAATAATCTCCATATTTGCGAAAATGATAAATTAAGTTTATTTGCATCTTATAGTTTTGATGCAGCGGTGATAGATATATTTTCTGCTATCTTGAATGGTGCTACTCTCTACCCCTTTGATATCAAAGCAGAAGGTTTAGCTCATTTATCTGCATGGTTAGAGGTAGAAAAAATTACTATTTATCATTCTACTCCTACTGTTTATAGAAGCTTTATGCAGATTTTATCTGAAAAACAATCAAGAGCAAAAACACAACTTTCTCAAGTGCGTTTAGTAGTCTTGGGAGGAGAACAGGTTGTTAAAAGTGATGTGGAGTTGTATCAAAAATATTTTGATGATGAATGTATTTTTGTTAATGGTCTTGGTTCTACAGAATCTTCTTTTAATCTTCAATATTTAATTGATAAAAACACCAGAATTACTCAGCAGTATGTTCCTGTCGGTTATGCTTTTGAAGATACTGAAATTCTTTTGCTTGATGATGAGGGTAAGCAAACTGATATTTATGGAGAAATTGCGATTAGAAGTCCTCACGTTGCACTAGGTTATTGGCAGAAACCAGAATTAACAAAAGCTGTGTTTTTAGATGATCTGCATGGAAATAAGAGAATTTATCGCACGGGAGATTTAGGCAGATTAACAGCTAATGGTGCGATAGAATGTTTGGGTAGGAAGGATTTTCAAGTAAAAATTCGTGGTTTTCGGATTGAATTAGGGGAAATTGAAGCTGTCTTAAAACAACATTCCTATGTGAAGGAAACTGTTGTGGTTGCGAGAGAAGATATACCTGGGGAAAAGCGATTAGTTGCTTACATTATTCCTAGCACAAATATTGACGCATTTATTTCTCATCAATCTTCCATTATCAATGAAATAAAACATTATCTGCAAGAGCAGTTACCTGATTATATGGTTCCTGCGGCTTTTGTCATGCTTGATGTTATGCCTTTAACTCCTAATGGAAAAATTAATCGTCTTGCACTCCCTGCTCCTGATTTGACAAGGTTAGAAGCAGAAAAATATGTAACTCCATCTGATAATTTGGAACTGCAACTCACAAAGATTTGGGAGAATGTTTTAGGTGTCCGTCCTATTGGTTTAAATGATAATTTTTTCGATGTGGGGGGACATTCACTACTAGCTGTAAAACTATTTGCTCAAATTGAAAAGATATTTGGTAAAAATATTGCGCTGACTACTCTTTTTCAAACTCCGACAATTAAACAATTAGCTAATGTGCTGCGAGATGAAGGATATTCAAGTTCTTGGTCTTCGTTAGTTCCGATTCAACCTCATGGTTCTAAACGACCCTTTTTCTATATTCATACTATTTATGGAGGTTTGATATACAGCTTGAATTTGTTATCTAAGCTGGATGCAGATCAACCAGTTTATGGTTTACAAGCACAGGGTTTAGATGGTAGAAAGTCTCCTCATACTTGTATTGAGGATATGGCATCTCATTACATTAAAGAAATACAAACCGTTCAACCGCATGGGCCTTATATATTAGGTGGGTGGTGTGCTGGGGGGATGATAGCTTATGAGATAGCACAACAGCTTTATGCACAAGGAGAGACTGTTGAATTATTAACTATTTTTGATGCTTATCCTCCCAAAATGATACAGCCATCTGATCAAGTTGTGAATTCTTTATCTATAAGAAAAACAAACTCTCGTATTTATGAATCTATATTATATTTAATGGATATGATCAAGCGTAATCGCGGCTATTTTGCTAATTTGACAATTCAACAGCAAATAATTGCGATTTGGGGAAATATTAATCGACGGATTGAGGATAAAATTAAGGAAATTGTCTATCAATTTTATGTGCATAGGAATCTACCTTTACCGCATGGACTCCGCCATTTAGTAGTTAGAGATGCGATCGCACAAGCTTACAGAAATTATTGTCCCACAGTTTATCCAGGTCAAGTGATCTTTTTTAGAGCGGTTGACCAATCTCAAGAATATGCTCGTTATCTCAAAAGGTGGGAAGAATTAGCTGCTGGTGGCTTAGAAATTCATGATATCCCCGGTAATCATGATAGTATTATGGCTGAACCTCATGTTTCGGTTTTGGCTGAAAAGTTAAGAGACTATTTAAGCAGATAAGCAGTGAACTGGTAGAGTGGAAATATAAGAAAATATAAAGTCGCCAGATTTCACCGCAAAACATGGGCAGTATTTGGGAACTCGATTTTTACTCCCGTCCGATTTTGGACGAAAATCAAAAAAAAGTTTGGGAAGTCTTAGTTTGCGAAAGTCCCTCGGATGTCCGCACGAAAACAGATTCTTTATTTCGCTATGCTCAATATTGCCCTAGTACCCAGGTAAATTCGGGTTGGTTGCGGACTGCGTTACAGGAAGCTATTGAGAAAGCGGGGGAAGCACCAATCAAAATTCGCTTTTTCCGCCGCCAAATGAATAATATGATTACTAAAGCTTGTGAAGGTGTGGGTATTCCCGCTATATCTAGCCGCCGCACTTTGGTTCTTAATCAATGGCTACAGCAGCGCATGGAGGAAGTTTATCCCCAGGAACCAGGGTACCAAGGGGTCGCAAATCCGTCAGTACGTTTAGATAAACCTTTACCCCAACGTTTACCTGACGCTTTGGAAGGAAAACAGTGGACATTTGTGACTTTAGAGGCTGGGGATTTTGCAGAAATGCCAGAGTGGGAAATTGGTTTTGGTGAATCTTTCCCCCTAGAATTAGCGGAATTGTCACCAGAAGCTCGGATTCCAGGGATTTTGATTTTTTCACCGAGAGCTTTACCATTAGCTGGTTGGATGTCTGGTTTGGAAATGGCTTACTTGCACTTTGATACCAAGCAAGGAGATAGATTGATTTTAGAAACCGGTGCAACTGAAAGCTGGATTGTCGCAAATATTAAAACTCCTCAACTTCTAGCTGAGGCTCAAGGTTTTGCACAAGCGAAGGCAAAAGCCAATGGAGTTCATTTCATTGGTGTGCAGACAGATCCCCAAGCTCAATCTTTTGCTGGGTTTTGGCTGTTACAAGAGGTGAATTTGCCTTAAATGGGGACTAGGAAGCAGGGGGAGAATTATCTATAACCTCTTACCAATCACCAATCACCAATCACCTATGAAAATTACAACGGTTGCGACACGCTGATGGGATAATAAACTGCGTCTATCTGGAGTTTACAATCCAAAGTCCACAATTAATCAAGGGAAATGGCTTCTGCAAATTTGTCACAAGATACACTAGCGGAACAGCTGCTAGAACTTGCCTTAAAATCTGGCGCAGAGGCTGCGGAGGTGTATCAGTCGCGATCGCTTTCTCGTCCTGTGTTTTTTGAGGCTAACCGCCTAAAACAACTAGAAACCAGTCAGTCGGAAGGTACAGCACTGCGGCTGTGGCTCAATGGTCGTCCCGGACTAACGGTGGCTTACGGTTCTGTAGATCCACAAGTGATGGTAGAGCGATCGCTGGCTCTAAGCCAACTCAATCAACCGGAACTATTAGAATTAGTCGGTAATTCTCCTACATCCTACTCTGATGTTGGGGAAGCGGTACCCGTAGAAAAGCTGATTAAATGGGGCAAAGAAGCGATCGCCCTGATTCGTGATGTTTATCCAGATGTTCTCTGTCACAGTGACTGGGAATGTGATATCGAAAACACCAGATTAATCAATAGTAAAGGTTTAGATTGTCACTATACTGACACCACCCTTAGCTGTTATATCTCAGCAGAATGGGTGAGAGGTGATGATTTTTTGAGTGTTGCAGATGGACAAACCCAGCGGGGTGAACTCAACCCAGATAAAGTCGCTCACCAAATTTTACAGCGATTAGCTTGGTCAGAAGATGATAATGTTGCTACCCCTAGCGGTCGGGTTCCGGTTTTGTTCACTTCCAAAGCTGCGGATATGTTATGGGGAACTGTTCAAGCTGCTTTGAATGGAAAACGCATTCTAGAAAAGTCTTCCCCTTGGGGAGAAAAACTAGGTAAACCCATTGTTTCACCGAGTTTAACCCTTTATCAAGACCCAGAAGCAGGGCCTTACAGTTGTCCTTTTGATGATGAAGGTCAGCCAACACAGTCTTTGATATTTATCGAAAACGGTATTTTACAAAATTTTTATAGCGATCGCACAACTGGACGACAATTAAATATTGGTAGTACCGGCAATGGTTTTCGTCCTGGTTTGGGTAGCTATCCCACCCCCGGTTTATTTAACTTCCTCATTCAACCAGGTACAGCATCCCTACAACAATTGATTCAAGACATGGATGAGGGTTTAATAGTTGACCAAATACTGGGAGGAGGAGACGGCATTTCTGGTGATTTTTCTATCAATATTGATTTGGGATATTGGGTGAAAAAAGGCCAGGTAATTGGCCGCGTTAAAGATACGATGGTCGCTGGTAATGTCTACACAGCCCTCAAACAACTAGTTAAACTCGGTGGAGATGCTGATTGGAATGGTGCTTGCTATACGCCTTCGTTAATAGTAGAAGGACTTTCAATCACTGGGAGAAATAGTTAAAATAAGTCGGAATCCAGAATTGTGTTCACTATTTCAAGCGATCGCAAAAAGTCAGAAGTCAGAAGGAACAAGGAACAAGGAACAAGAATATTTTTCTCTTCTGTTCCCTGCTATATCAAACATTCTGTATCCTGAATCCTTATCAAGGGACTTCCAAATAAAAATAATCCCCAATTTGTAGGGTGGTTTAGCGCAGCGTAACCCACCATTATCCTCATCTTAATCCTGAAAATTCTTAAATCCTGAAAATCCTAATTCTGACAATTAATCATGTTAAAATTTTGATAAATATAAGTGCAAATATGGTTTAGCAATCCTCAACCTCTACCAACTAAATGATATCTGACCACTGCTGTAAATTAAATTGAAGAGTTACCACCATGACCTCAATTGAAACTACTACAAATCAACTACCCACAAACTCACTGTACGAACAAGATTTTAATATCTGGATAGAAACTACTATCAAAATTTTACGCGATCGCCAATTTAATCAATTAGATATTGATAACTTGATTGAAGAAATAGCAACGATGGGTAGGAGTGAAAAACGGGAATTAATCAATCGTCTCAGAGTATTGATAGAACATCTATTAAAACTAATATATTGGGAACAAGTAAGAGCAGAAAATCAACGCGGTTGGTTAGATACAATTGTAGAACAACGGCGACAAATTCAGGAATTATTAAAAGATAGTCCGAGCTTAAAACCTTTATTATCAGAAATATTCACAGAATGTTATACAAATGCCAGGAAGGATGTTTTGATAAAAACAAATTTTCCTAGTAATAAAATTCCTACTGACTTATCATTTACCCTTGAGCAAACCTTAGACATTAATTATCTACCTTAGAGGATAATATTAGAGGCAGAGCCTCTATAATGGCATTCCCCGTCGGAGACTGGGAACGAGATCATGATCCTGCAAATCCTGATTCAGTCAAATCGGTGGAAGTTTAACTTATAGCGATCGCACCTATGTTGTGCGTGAAGCCGATGAACAACTATTTTAACTTTTAAATATAGGTGAACATTGTTTTATTTTAAATTCCCGTCAAATGGGTAAATTGATAGCATTATTATAGCGGTATGCATTTGAATGAAATACATCATAGCCCCCTCATCGCTTGCGGGGAGGGGGTTGGGGGTGGGGTTCTTGTATCTCACTCAACCGAGAACCGCTATAAAATACTTGCAAATATCATTTAGGATTGCTATATCAATTCAATATTAAAAATTAAAATTTATGATTTTGCTTCAGATGCTGACTCAACGCTTTCGCCTTTTGTGGCAGCCGAGAAGAGGTTTAGCGATCGCAGAAGCTTGTATTATTGGTATTGTCGCTGCTTTATCTGCTGTATTACTCAAACAGGGTTCAGGATGGTTAGGAACATGGCGAGTCCATAGTACTCAGGTGTTACCAGCTTGGCTGACCTTACCAATCATAGGTATGGTTTTCGGGTTTTTGGCTGGTTGGTTAGTGCAAAGGTTAGCACCAGAAGCAGCTGGTAGTGGTATTCCTCAAGTCAAGGCTACTCTGGCAAATATACCCATGAAGCTATCCTGGCGGGTAGCATTGATTAAATTACTCAGCACAATCATTTCCTTGGGTTCGGGTATCACTTTAGGAAGACAAGGCCCCACTGTTCAAATTGGTGCGGGTTTAGCTGCGGGAATGAGTCGTTGGGTTCCCACCTCCCCAGAACATCGGCGACAAATGATTGCAGCAGGGGCGGGGGCTGGGTTAGCGGCGGCTTTTAACGCACCCATTGCCGGGGTATTATTTATTATTGAAGAGTTACTACAAGATTTATCAGGACTAACTTTAGGAACTGCGATTATCGCCTCTTTTATCGGTGGGGTAATTTCCCGATTATTAGGCGGTGGAAGTCTGCAACTTAACCTGCAATTGATGGAGTATTCTAGCAGTTTCTCTTTGCTAGAAATTCCGGTTTTCTTAATTTTGGGTGTTTTGGCAGGGTTGCTAGGGGCGTTATTTAATCAGGGATTAGTTTTTAGTGTTAAAGTCTACCGAAGATTACATATAAGTTTACCGCTACGAGTAGCTTTGGCTGGCTTTGTTTCTGGTTTAATCGTGGCTTTACTACCTGAGTCTTACCGAGATAATACTGGGTTAAGGGAGTATATGATTACGAGTGAAGCTAATCTTCCCTTTGCTGCGATCGCATTTATTGCTCAATTTATTTTAACCTTAATTGCTTTTGGTTCCGGCGCACCAGGGGGTTTATTTGCGCCCAGTCTCATTTTAGGTTCTTGTTTAGGACATTTAGTTGGGGTATGTGAGTTTCATCTTTGGGGGTTAGGTTCTCTGACTACCTATGCTTTAGCAGGTATGGGGGGATTTTTTAGTGCTGTTTCCAAAGTCCCCATGACAGCAATTGTAATTGTGTTTGAGATGACGACGGATTTTAATTTGGTTTTACCGTTAATGATTGTCTCGGTCACATCTTATTTAGTAGCAGATAAAGTAGTACCTGGTTCGCTATATGACAAACTTTTACTATTAAATGGCATCACTATTCAAAAAGATGCGCCCATAGAAGGAATATTAACTCAATTAACAGCCAAAAACGTGATGCAACAACGAGTGGAAACTCTAGAGACAGATATGGCTGTAGAAGAAGTTATCCAGGCGTTTTCCCGTTCTCATCATCGGGGTTTTCCGGTAGTAGAAAATTCTAAATTAGTAGGAATTGTTACTCAATCAGACTTGCAGAATCGCTATTTATCTAACGGTATTTCTTTAAGAGAAATCATGACACCCCAACCGGTCACAGTCACACCCACGCAAACACTGGGTGATGTACTTTATTTACTAGACCGCTATCAAATCAGTCGTTTACCAGTCGTAGAACGACAAAAACTGATTGGGATTATTACCCGTGCAGATATTATTCGGGCGGAAGCAGACCATATTAATTGCGAAAATGGAGTTAGTGGACCCCAACCAGAACCTTCTTATGTAGTATACCAAACGCGATCGCCTAGCATTGGTAGAGGGAGATTATTAGTAACCCTGGCTAACCCAGACACAGCAGAGACTCTATTACAAATGGCAGCAACTATTGCCCGCGATCGCCATTATGAATTAGAGTGTTTACAAATCATCCTCGTCTCCCGTCACAGTTCCCCGTCTGAAACACAAGTCAGCACCACAAAAAGTCGTCGCTTACTCAGACAAGCAGAAGCTTTAGCCAAAAAATGGCACATTCCCATACATACTCAAATTCGAGTCGCCCATGATGTCGCCCAAGCCGTTTTAGAGACAATTAAGGAACGACATATCGACCTGATTTTTATGGGTTGGAAAGGTAATACTTCTACTCCCGGTCGTATTTTTGGTACTGTTGTTGATACTGTAATTCGCCAAGCTACCTGTGATGTTGTCTTGGTAAAATTAGGCAACATTTCTGATTCTTCTCATTTCAATCGTTGGCTAGTTCCAATGGCTGGAGGCCCAAATGCACGGGCTGCAATTAAATTATTACCTGCTTTAGTAACATTAGGAAATGATGCTGAAATTCGCCTTACTCAAGTATTTAAACCATCAGAATTAAAGCCAGATATGATAGTTTTAGAAGAATCAACTCGCCAGCTAATGCGTCACCGCAATTTACACAGTACTGTTATTGCTTCACCAATACAAGCAGATTCCGTGGCCGAAGGGGTAATTGATTTAGTGAAAACGGAAGGTTACGATGTTGTAGTTTTGGGCGCTTCTCGTGAGGGATTATTACAACAAGCAATTCAAGGAAATATTCCTGAAACTATTGCTTCTGGTGTAGAAAGCACAGTGATTTTGGTGAGAGGGGCAAATAATTCGTAATTCGTAATACCGCTACGCGGAAGCAAGCTACGTAATTCGTAATTATTATCCAGTTCCCAATTCCCAGTGACGTATTGCAATACGCCCTTACTGTGTATTGGGGTTGTGATTAATAAATTTTCTGTAAAAGTTTTTTACTACCGAAAAGGACAATCATTAACAAACCAAACTGAATTTGCCAAGGTGCTAGAATAAGACTCAAAATCAAACTCACAGCTGTAAATACACCGGCTATGTAAGCAATTTCATCGTTTTGGTTTAAAAAATAGCCAGTTACTAAACCAGTAAAGATTGGAATTAGAAAAAACAAAGGCATTTTACTAAAATCCTGAAATGACAACAGACAGAATGGTTGATCTTCATAGATTCAACCTAGTACTTGGGAATAATTTCTGATTATACACTTAAGTATGCTTTATTTACAATAGTTTACAAAAACTGGGAATCTGAATTTTGATCAAATTATATAATCATCCAGTAGATTATTAACAGTTTTTCCTATTTTCTGTTCCCCGTACCCTGTTCCCTCTTTAAAAGTAATATTTTCCACTTAAACACCCAAATGTTGAACATTCCGCAACTACTAGCAACTGAACTAGAACTTAACCCCAATCAGGTGCAAAATGCACTGGAACTTTTAGCCGAGGGTGCGACAATTCCTTTTATTGCGCGTTACCGCAAAGAACGCACGAATGAGATGAATGAAGTGCAATTGCGGGATTTATCTGATAGGTATACATACTTAATAGAATTGGAAGAAAGGAAAAAAGTAATTTTAAATGCGATCGCAGAACAAGGTAAACTCAGCGATGAACTCAAAGCCAAAATCACTTCCTGTTTACAAAAAACAGAGCTTGAGGATTTATACTTACCATATAAACCAAAACGCCGCACTCGTGCCACTATCGCTAGAGAAAAAGGACTCGAAACCCTTGCCGCATTTATAAAATCCCTAAATGTAAAAAATTGTGTAGCAGCCCCATTAGAAGAAGAAGCTGCGAAATATATTTCTGAAACCCTGGGAGTGAAAACCGCAGGAGAAGCATTGAAAGGTGCTGCTGATATTCTCGCCGAAGAAGTTGCCGAAAAAGCCGAATTACGGTCATATGTGCGTGATTTTCTCTTAGAAACTGGGGTGTTTATCTCTCGGATTAAAGACGATCATCCCGAAGGTACAACTAAATTTGAAATGTACCGTAACTATCAAATCAAAGTCAAAAATATTGCCCCCCATAATATGTTGGCCTTGTGTCGGGGAGAAGCAGAGAAAATATTAAACTTTGAAATTGCTTTTGACGAAGATTTCGTACTTTCTTATTTAGAATCACAAGAAATTAAAGCCAAAGTTCGTGCAATCAGAGACTTTTATCAAACAATGTTAAAAGATGCATTTAACCGATTGATGAAAACCTCTCTGATTGGCGAAGTAATTTCTGAAAAGAAAACCTACTCTGATATTGAATCCATCAAAACCTTTGAATCAAATTTACGGGAATTGCTACTATCTGCACCAGCAGGGATGAAACCAACCTTAGCAATAGATCCTGGTTTTAGAACAGGATGTAAAGTTGCAGTACTCGAACAAACCGGCAAATTCTTAGAATATCAAGCAGTGTTTCCTCACCAAGCGGCCGAACAACGTAAAAAAGCCGCACAAACCATCAAAACCTTAATTGAAAAATATAAAATCGAATTAATCGCCATTGGAAACGGAACAGCTTCCCGTGAAACCGATGAATTTGTTTCCGAAGTTTTAGAAATCTGCGAACGCAAACCAGTTAAAGTCATGGTAAACGAATCTGGTGCATCTATATATTCTGCCAGCAAAGTCGCACTAGAAGAATTCCCTGATTTAGATATTACCGTGCGTGGTGCAATTAGTATAGGACGGAGATTACAAGATCCCTTAGCCGAATTAGTCAAAATCGATCCCAAATCAATTGGTGTCGGACAATATCAACACGACGTTGACCAAAAATTGCTGAAAAAGAAATTAGATGAAACCGTAGAAAGCTGCGTTAACTATGTTGGAGTTGACTTAAATACCGCTTCCAAAGAACTTCTCACCTTTGTTTCTGGAATTACACCAGCAGTAGCTAACAATATTATCGCCTATCGCAACCAAAATGGAGCCTTTAAAAATCGTCGTCAACTATTAAAAGTAGCCAAACTAGGGCCAAAAGCCTATGAACAAGCAGCCGGTTTTTTAAGAATTCGTAGTGGCGAAAACCCCTTAGATAGCACCGCAGTACATCCAGAAAGTTACTCACTTATAGAATCCATAGCTAAAGATTTAGGCGTATCATTAAATCAAGTCACAGAAATAGCTGAAAAACTCAAAAAAACCAACATCAAAAAATACGTCACCGAAACCATTGGTGAACCAACACTGCGCGACATCCTCAGCGAATTAGAAAAACCAGGAAGAGATCCTCGTGCAGAATTCAAATATGCCACATTCAAAGCCGGAATTAAAGAAATTAGAGATTTACAAGTAGGAATGGAACTAGAAGGAATAATTACCAACGTTGCTAACTTCGGTGCTTTTGTAGATATCGGTGTACATCAAGATGGATTAGTGCATATTTCCCAACTTGCTGATAGATTTGTAGATGATCCTCAAAAAATAGTCAAAGTCGGACAAGTTGTCAAAGTCCAAATCTTAGAAGTCAACGAAAAACTAAAACGCATTGGCTTATCAATGAAAGCAGTCAAACAATAAAACCTCACGCAAAGGCGCAAAGACGCAAAGAAAGTTTTTCTTTATTCTCTCTGCGTCTCTGCGTCTCTGCGTGCAAAAAAAATCATATCTTCACCTAACAACACCAAAATTGATATGACTACTTATCAAGTGAGATTAATCAACGAAAAACTAGGATTAGATTGCACAATTCAAGTACCCGAAGATCAATATATAATTGATATAGCAGAAGAAAAAGGTATTCGTATACCATCTGGCTGTAAACAAGGAGAATGTTCAGCTTGTGTAGCTAAACTCATTAGCGGTGAAATTGATCAAAGTGAGCAAAAATTTCTCCGTCCCCAGGAAATCCAAGCTGGTTATGTCATTACCTGTGTAACATATCCCTTATCTGATTGCGTATTAGAAACACACCAAGAACAAACCTTATATAAATCCTCCCTCTACTACAAACCAGAATAATTGAAAAACTCTCCGCGTACCTCCGCGTTAAAAAAATCCTCCTTTCGGTATAGCCTAATTCTATCTAAAACCAGATGTAAAAACTTGAATTTTACGCCAAAATAGGATTAAATGACCATAAAAGAGGTGAAAATAATGTGGGGAATATTCATAACCACACTCGCTACAGCGTTAAGTTTGTTAATTGTCGATATCATTTTCCCCGGAGTGGATATTGCTAATTTTCCCGCAGCTTTAATTGCAGGTTTAGTGATTGGTTTGATTAATAGTTCAGTGAAACCAATTATCACAACACTATCTTTACCATTGACATTCTTAACTTTAGGTGGATTTTCCTTAGTCGTAAACGGAATCTGCTTTTGGTTAGCATCAGTTTTAGTTCCTGGGTTTAGAGTTCAAGGACTAATCGCTTTTATTCTCGCGCCAGTAGTCCTATCTTTGGCTAATACATTTCTCAGTAAATATTTTGCGGAAAGGAATGTGGAATTACAAAGCAAAACTACTGAATCTTAATCTAGAAATAAGCTGGAGATAAATCTCTCGATAGAGTTTATTGTTAGATTTTGTCTCCTCAATAAATGTAAGTAAAGTTAAAAAATAGCAGAAATCCCATGAAATTAACTCGTTTGCTTCTTGGTTTATTCTTACCTCCAGTAGGTGTCTTCATGACAGTTGGTGTTGGTCCAACTTTGATAATTAACATTTTACTAACTCTTCTCGGTTGGCTTCCTGGTAGTATTCATGCACTTTGGGTAATCACCAAGCATGATGAAAGACTTAATAGAGAGGAAAGAACTTTATGACTAGACTTCTCCAGAAGTTAAATATGCATTTTCTATAACTTTTGTAGAGACATTCCATGGAACGTCTCTACTTTTCAGCAAACCCTACCCTAAAATTACGTACAGCCTGATGGTATCCGTAGGAAATATTACGAATTATTCAAGCCTATTTTTTCAAATACCATGAAATGCTGCTGAGGTAATAAATTTTTGGTTTCCTTCCAAACTAAACCCACAGTTTGCATTTCTTTTTTGACTTGTTTTTGAGTCATTTTGTGTAGACGTTTAATCATAATCAAGGGATTTTCACCCCGGTATTCTACTAAAACTACTCTACCACTTGGTTTTAATGCTTGTACAATTCCTTGCATCACTTCTTGAGGATATGCTAATTCATGATATGCATCTACCATGATTGCTAAATTTATGCTTTCAGGAGGTAAATTAGGATTAGTTAAAGTTGCTAAAATTGGTTCAATATTATTAATTTTTTTCTGTTGTTTAAAATCATCAATAATCTCTAACATTTCTGGTTGAATATCTACCGCTAAAACTTTACCTTGTGGTAATAACGGGGCTATTAAAAAACTTAAATAACCTGTACCAGCACCAATATCTGCAACTACATCATCAGGTTTTAAATTGAGAAGATTGACAATTTTACTCGGCTGTTCTTCTACTTCCCGGTTAGGTCTTTCTAACCAACCTGCACCTGTATATCCCATAACTTGAGCAATTTCTCGCCCCATGTAGTATTTACCGATACCATCATGGCTGTGATTATGGCGTTGTTCGTAAACTGTAGATGCTGCTGTCGGGAGGTTGGAGAAAGTGAGTAAGATTCCCCAACTCAGAAAAATGATGATGATTAAATTATAAAAGGTTCTAAAGAGCGATCGCACCATTCTCCCTCAATCCGTTCCGTCACTAGTGGTGTAACAACAAACTTAGCAGGAAACCCTGCCTTTACATCCACCCGCACGCAGGAATAAGGTTTTCTCCTCTCGGAACCGTGACCACTCCTTCCCACATAAAGCAACGAATCTGCAACTTTACGAGTCGAAACACCAGCAGCATCACTAAAAGTTTCCATCAATTCATTCCCCTCCTGACGTTGACGACGGGGACGACGGCCACTCCCACCACAAACAATATAGTTAATGTGAGAATCAGCATATCCTGTATTCCCAGTCCGCAGATGTTCCAAACAGTGCGCGTGACCGTTGAAAATCGCATCTACAACAGGTCTACCTTGAGTTATATTACCCAAAGTTGCCGCTACTTGTTCAAACACTCCGCGCAAACGATGACGTACAGCTAAAGTTTGTCCTTGATGCCACTTAGTTGCTTCTGTAACATAAGGTGGATGATGAAAAAATATTACCCGTCCCCGCACATCTGAACTATGCCAAGATTCAATCAACCGACTTCGCAACCAATCAAGTTGTTCAAAATCCACATCAGCACTCGTGTGAGGTTCTAATTGCTTCTCAATATCAATTTTGACCTCGTTAAGTTGGTCTACCTTCGCAACCAAATCAGCCAGTTGTTCAGCTTCTACAGCATTTTCAGAATTAAGTTTGTCGCACTCAGCCAAAATTTGCAACTCTTCTCGTTCTAATTCTTGACGACGTTGTAGCAACTCCCGACGGAAAACATCTCCCGCTTCATTTCCCGGTAAAGGTGCTGGTGTATTAAAAGTATTAGAATCGAGAGCAAAAAAATCAATTCCGCCATAACGAAACGTATAATACCGATTAGGTAAACGGGTAAAATTTCCCGGTTGGTAACGCAAACAACGTCCTGTATCAGTTTTTGCCGTATAATATTCATCCAAATGACGTTTTAAATCAGTTGGAGAAATTCCTGCCAAATAATCAATAAATGCTCTTGTATAAGCATCACCTTGATTTGAACCATGCCAACCAACCTCAATATCTTTGTAACGCAACATCCTACGCAGAGGTAAGGTAGAACCAGTTACTAATCTATATAACAAAGGCACGTCATAGTAATCATGATTACCCAAAACTGGCAAAATGGGTAATTTAAATACCATTTGGTCATAAGCAATACTTTTTGGATTTTCACCACCTACAATAAATTCGCGGTAAGGTTCAATAAAATTGGCCGGATAATATTCACGAGAACCTACCAAATAAACTACATCCCCAGTATGTAAAACAAAACGACAATCATCGTGATGACTCAGCAGCATTTCCATAACTTGGCGTTGTGGATGTTGTCCATAATCGGATTTCGTGCCACTATCACCAATTACCATAAACGAAAAATCTGGACTTTCCTCCCTGCCATCATCTAGAATCATGGAGGTTTGGTCAATTCCCCGTTCTTTAATACTAGGATGCATCCATCGCACCCTTTGCTTCATCTTTTGAATTTTGACAGGAACCGATGGCTCAAAAATCAATTTCATAGCTGAAATTAGCTAACATCTAAGCTGATTCTAACGAGTTAATCAATTTTTGATAATCACACATCCTATGTGATGTCGCTTAGTAGCGTAACACAAACTAGGATCTAATACTAATTCTACCTATGTCTTAGGGATGATATTCAAGTATTTAAATACTTTTCTTAATAAATATATCCAGTTTCCTGTCATCCGTTTGGTACAATCCCCACATATATAGAAACTACGAAAAAGTTTTTCAGCTTTATCTACTGGGAATAAGTAAGTATTCTCGAAATCTTGTAGCCGTAACTCCTGTAACAAAAAGTTATGGGCAATACTATTTAGTATCATTTGAGATGACATTACCCAAAAACAACTTTGGCAAATTTTGCATAGTTGTCAAATATTGACATAACTACCTAAATTATTGTCCCTTCCTAATTACAAAACATGAACGAATTCATTATTAATCTATTTCTATCTCCTCAAAGTCAGAAAATTTATGAACAAATTATTATACCTTACCAAAAATGGATAGTACTTGTTTCTTTACTAATGGTAATGGATATATTATTCCTAATTGGTTTCCAAGAAAGTTGGTTGAAATATTTAGAAATTCCCTTAGGTTTATCAATATCAATTATATTCGGTGTATTAGCATCTCGGCTATTTGATCAAATATTTAATTTTTATTTGCTAGAATTAGCTACCAAGCAAAAACTAAATGGTGAATTATTAGTAGTAATTAATATTATAGCCAAGGGATTAATCTGTATTATCATATTCTGCGTTTTTGCTCAAACTCATCAAATCAACCTTTTAGGTTTATTAACTAGTTTAGGAATCGGTGGATTAGCCTTTGCTTTTGCAGCCAAACAAGCTTTACAGCAATTATTAGGTGGAGTGGTTATTTATATTGACAGACCTTTTGTAGTTGATGATTATATCGGCTTACCCGATGGTACATTTGGTAAAGTAGAATCAATCGGTTTACGTTCTACTAAAATTCGCAATTCCGGCAAAGGAACTTTAACCATAGTTCCCAATGATTCCCTCATCCAATTAAGTATTGAAAACTTCACAGGAGGAAGAAAAGTTGTTTCCTTAATTTATTTGAAATTCACTCAAAAAATCAACGAAAATGAAAAAGCTTTGATCCGTCAAGTTATCTTAGAAAGTACCAAAGATTTATTTGGTATTGATTCTCGTAATACCGAAGTAAATTTTAAAGATATCTTAAAAGAGGGTAAATCTTATACTACTCAGGCACAAATTAGCTTTTTCATTCTCGGTGCTGGTGAAATAGGTATGGATATGCGTCATCAATTACTAGATATCGCTAAACAAAATATTACCATGCAACTTCAAGGATTTGGTATTGATTTTGAAGTTGCACATGAACCCGTTAATATTGATGCACCAATCACAATTTAAACAAGTAAAATGCAGATTGTATGATCACATCACATTTAATATCTCTTGTAGGGTGCGTCAGAAGTTATATATCTGTTAATAATAACCAGTTTATAGGTCTGACGCACCTTACTAAACTAATATGCCAGTTGAGTAAGTCCTGTGATGCATCAATTACAATATAAATTAGAAAAATGCAGATTTTAGTTGATATCCAAAATTGGTTTCCATTTGACGCAGAAGTAAGAAAATCACTTATGTCATTGGTTATCAGTTTGGGAGTTTTTTGTTTCTTTTTTCTCCTATCTTTGCTGATTGGTAAATATACTCCTAAGCTTTTAACAATAATTATTCATAAATTTTCACCCCTATCAATCTCCAAGATTTATGAAAGCTTAATTGATCCTCTAGAAAATCTCATAAAAATCACAGGAACCTTAATTCTTGTTTCTGTATCTTTGAATTTACTGCAACAATATACAGGATTTTATCAATTCCTAAAATTTTTCCTAGATTTATCACTAATTAGCAGTTTTGCAGCTTTATCATCTCGATTATTTCGTCAGCTATTGCGCGTTTACGGAATTGATTTAATTCGCAAAGTAGGTTTGGAAGTTGATGAATTACTCCTCGTTGTAGAAACAATTATCAATGTCATAATTGGATTTATAGCAGCTTTAGCATTTGCTCAAAGTCAGAATGTTAATTTAATTGGTCTAATTGCTGGTTTAGGTATTGGGGGTATAGCAGTTGCATTTGCGGCTCAAAGTACCCTAGAACAGATTTTCGGTACAATGGTTTTATATCTAGATCGTCCTTTTGTACCTGGGGAATATATTCGCGTCAATTTAAGTTCTCAAGGCACATTATTTGCTCGTGTAGAATCTATTGGTTTGCGTTCAACCAAACTCAGAACTGCTGCTAAAAGTACCTTGGTAATTGTTCCTAATTCAGTAATGGCAAAAGTTGATATTGAGAATATCACTAGAGGTAAAAAGTTAATGGTTTTGCTTTATCTTGATTTTCCGCGCATACTAGAAAAACCTGAAGAAGCATTATTAGAAAAAGTGATTAAAGAAAGTACAAATACTCTATTTGGAATTGACCCCAACAGTACCAAAATTAATTTATTTCCCCAAGATAATCAACCAGGAGTGCGTGCAAGAGTCAGTTTCTTTATTTTAGGTTCACATGAAAATTCCATCGACTTCCGCAAGCGGTTACTAGAATTAGCAAATGAAGCTATCTCTAAAAAACTGCTTACTTACGGTATAGAATTTACCATGCAAGAACCGACGCTGTATGTCGAGTCTCCTATGACAATTTAACGGGAGCATCCCAAATGTGTAAGTTTAGTGTCATGCTGAACAGAGCGCAGCGTAGTGTTCGCGGAGCGTGCCGGAGGCTCTAGCATCTCGCGAGATTCTGTGCTTCACTCCGTTTCGCATGGCTAACGCCACGCTGCGCTATCAAAATGACAATTTTCGATGTTTTTGTAAAATTGGGATGCTCCCCAATTTAACTTTATAAATACCTTAGTTTACCAACTGAATTACACCCCATTGTCCATTTGTTAACCAATTAGGGTCAACTATAGCTAATTCTTCCATAACGTCTGATTTCAGACCTGCTGCTACTTCTGACTTGAGAGTACGTAAAGCTACCATTGGTGCAGGTAAATAAGAAACTATATCGGCAAAATTTGTAGTAAAATCCCAATTTAAATCTCCCAACAAGCGTCGATAATTAGCATCACCTTTGACAATCATTAAATTCGACTTCCCTAACTCATCTTTGAGTGATTTTGGTATTTCCCAAAAAGCTAACGGTGAAGTCCAAAAATAATCTTCAGTTAAAACCAATCTACCTGAAGCCAGATTTTCTGTTAATCTCTGTCCCAAAGATTGAACTTGAATATTGCTACTTTGTATCAAAAAATTTTTAGTATAATGCACATCCTTAATCATTGCATCAGATACAAAAGTTGGATGCGGTTTTAAATGCAGATAAACCTGACTTGCAAAACCACTACCTAATAAAAAATCAACCAAACATAAATCACAAATCAACTCAAATCCAGCATTATCAACAACCAAATCAATGCAGTTATCTTCCGATTTTGTTAATAACTTAGTAATAGCAAATGTATCATCTACTAAGATATTACTTAATTGAGTCTGAATATTGAAACGACTCCTATCATCTTCAAAAGCTGACCATAAACTTAAGTCAACACGATTTCCCCACAATGCAAAATACAACAAAGCAATGAGAGAAGATTTACTAGGTTTATCTTCTTTCTGTGATGCATTCAACCATTCTTGCGTTTGAGTACACAAAGAAATAATAGAATCAATTGATGTTTCTAAACCTTGAATTTTTTGTAACCCAAATGGGTCAACACTTTGCCATTCTCCTGGTTGAAAGTAATTAGTTATATTGAGAATAAGACGATAAAAATAAGTTTCTGCAACAAACCAAGGTATATCTACCCAACGCAGACCTTTATATGGTTCTATATATTTATTCCAATCGTTAAAATCTACACTAGAATCATCTATTAAAGGTTGTAAATAGCCGCTTGGTAGTTCTGCTGCTAGTTTTTCCAAGCCTTGATTGATTTCCGTGGGGAATTGATTTTCTATAATCACACGACGAGCAATATCCGGCATCCGTTGAGTAACTGTATACTCAGTAAAAGATCCAGCATCTGCACCTACGAGTGACGCTGGTAGTGGTAAATTAGGTATTTGAGGTTTATTCACTAAAAACTACTATCTCGCATTAATTTTTAGTTATTCTAACCTGATTTTATTACTTATGTAAGTTGCTAGTTAGAGAAATTGTCTGATAGCGTAGCGTGGCGTTAGCCATATCATGATTTCCAGGATTAAGATCAGGATTTTATCACCTATTACCAGTCTAAACTACATAACTAACAACGTGGAATCATCATTCCTCAATGCTTTGGTTAAAATTAACTTGTTCATACAAATCACTAAAATCAATTTGAAAATCTATTGTTTGCAATTTTAAAATATCCGATTCAGATTCATATTCATATTCTGTGAATATCCATTTACAATCATCTGTTTTTACATACTGCATAACATGATGTTGATATTGATTGATTAAAATATATTCTTGAAATTCAGGAATTGACCGATAATAAAGAAACTTATCACTTTGGTCATAATTACTAGTTGATTTCGATGAAACTTCCGCAATTAATAACGGATTCATCACTGTAGTTGTATTTGCTCCCGTGTAAATAGGTTCTCCTTGAATTACCATCACATCCGGGTAAGTATATTGACGATAACGCGGTATCCACAACCGCACATCACCAATATAAACATCATAATTTTTCTTTTTTAAGCCGTATTTTAAAGCAGCCGCGAAATTAAGAGCAATTTTATTATGATTTGTTGTTCCTCCAGTCATGGGTACAATTTCTCCGTCGCGGTATTCACTTTTATATTCTGCTTTCTCTTCTAGTTCTAGATATTCTTCTGGGGTGTAGTACCGGGTTTGTGTTTGCATAATATCAACAGGGAGTTAATTATTGTGATATTGGTGATATTCTATCATATTAAAATGTTATGATTATGTAAATTCATTTTTGTTAGTGCTTTGAATTTGTATAGCTAGAGGTTATAAATATGATAGGATTTTAAAAATGTCGAAAAAACGTAAGTTATTAGAAAAAATCATTTCTGGTTCTAAGAATATTCAATTTAATGAATTGGTGGCTTTAGTTGAAGCATTTGGATTTTCTTTATCACGGGTTAACGGCAGCCACCACATTTTTAATCATCCAAATCTTACTGAACTTGTGAACCTACAGAATCGGAATGGCAAAGCTGTTCCCTATCAAGTTCGTCAATTTTTGAGTTTGATTGAAGAATATGGACTATCTTTGGAGGATTAAGTAAGTATGAAACATTATCATATCAACATCTTCTATAGTCAAGAAGATGATGGTTACATAGCTGATATTCCTGATTTAAAATACTGTTCTGCATTTGGTTTAACAGAAGAAGAAGCATTAAGTGAAGTTTTAAAAGCAAAAACAGCATGGTTAGAAACTGCAACATTAGAAGGTAAACCAATTCCTGAAGCTAAATATCGACCTGCAATTTACCAAATAGCTTAAATATCTGTATAAATATAACTATGAAGCGAAAGAAAAAATTACTTGTAAACCGATACGAAATAGCTACAAATGAAGAATTGAAAAAAGTGGCTTCCAAATATGAGGCCGAGGTATATCCAAAAATTAGGATAGCTGATGTTGTAGAAATTGAGAATAGTGGGATAAGTAATGAAGAGTACAAATACGCACTGCAAGCTCATTTTGATTTTGTTATTACCACTGTAAAAGATTTTGATCCAAAGTTTGTAATAGAATTTGATGAAGAAGCACATGAACAAGATAGAGAGTATATCAGAAGAGATAAACTCAAAAATTCAATATGTAAGAAGTTTGAAATTCCGCTATTTAGAATAAATGCTGATTTTCTTAAAGAAATTGGTAATTTTCCAAAAATTAATAGACGTTCAATTTTTGCAGGAAATTTTGACTCTTTAGCTGGCTGGCTTGTTGAAACCTGGTTTTTAGAAAAAGCCTTTTATGAAGGCCAAGAAAAAGGTTTAATTCCAGATGATGAACCGTTCTGTTGGTTTTCATTCATCGGTCAAGACCCTTTTGCACAATCGGCACTTTACATACATAAAATCTATAAAGAAAAGCTTTGTACAACCTACCTTCCAATCAAAATTAAAGGACATAGCATTGATGAAGTCGCTTGGGCAACATTAGCCATATTACCACTTAATAATGGACGATATATTGTTGGGTTTGCTGAATGTAAGTCAGTTAATTTTTCTGCTATTTCTGCATATGAGTTATGTGAAGAATTAGCACTCTTAAATATTGCTAATGAACTTTTTAAATATCAGAGTGGTAAACTTATAGGTTTAACAAAGCAAGAAATAGAAAAAAATATGAGATTCCGAAGTTTCTTCAATAAAGAAATAAAAAATAGAAATTTCAGGACTTACTCAAAATTTCTCTGCAACCCCCTTTCCTTCGTATCTTCGTGGTTCATTTTTCTGATACACTGCGTAAGTCCTAATTTCAGCAAACCTATCTCTTAAATCTACCTCTTCAAAAACTTCAGCCGCATCTTCACCACAAAACTATTCACTTCCGGTATTCTCAACCAAGCAGCAACAACCGCAAACACCCCAATTCCTACCAAACCAGAAATAGACAACTCAACCAATAAAATAACTAAACCCTTATTTCCCAAAACCTGCTGACAAGCAACCAAAGTCCCATAACTTGCAACCCCAGCGACAAAGCCCCCCGCAGTTAAACCCAGAATTGGTAAACTCCATTCCCGCAAAGGTAAACCGTTTAATTTACGATTTAGCAACCACAACAACATTAATATTGAACTACAATTTACCCCAACTGTAGCTAATACCAAACCAGGAGCGCCAAAAGGCTTAACCAAAACAAAATCTAAACCAGCATTGAGTAAAATATTAAAAATGCTAATTTTAAAAGGTGTTTGTCCATCACCTAAAGCATAAAATACTCTGACTAAAACATCACGCGCTAAATAGACAAACATCCCAATTCCATAGGCAACTAATAGAGAAGATACTAACTGTGTAGCTTCTTGTTTAAATGCTCCTCGTTGATAAATTACCTGCACAATTGGCTCAGATAAAGCTATCATTAAAGCACCCAAAGGTAGCATCGTCACAGCAGTTAATAAAAGTCCTTGACGAATGCGTAATTTTAAATCTGGCCAGTTTTCTGGTTCTGCTAATTTTGCAAATATGGGTAATAATGGCAGTAAAATAATATTAGAAATAATACCCAAGGGAGTTTGTACTAATAAATTGGCATAGTTAAAACCTGCTGCTGCACCTTTAATGGGACTGGCAAAATATAAATCTGTGGCAACATTAATCGGCATCATTCCTGAAGAAATTGTTGCCGGAGTCATGATTTTAATTACTTCTTGAACTGCGGGAGATTTAAAATCAAATCTCAGTTTTAATGTTCCTAAACCTAACCGCCACTGCACAATTAATTGTACTACCCATTGGAGAATCGCACCTGCTAAGGTTCCCCAAGCTAAGACCATGCCACCGATTAAAGCGAATTCTGGCTTGATGATATCTTTGCCATATTGCAAAGTTAAAATACCAATGCCTGCAATTACGGTAATACTAGACAATAAAGGACTTATGGAAAGTAACCAATATTGATTTGCGGCGTTGAGAGTACCAAACCCAATCCCTATTAAACCAGAAAATAAGGCCATGGGAGCCATTATTTGCAGTTGACGAATTGCGATCGCTCTCGTGGTAGGCTCTAACCCATACCCAACTATATCAATGATTGGTTCTGCCAAGAAAATCTGAGCAACTGTCACCACCAACAGCAACCCACCAACTATGGTTGTGACTGTTTCTACTAAAGGTGCGGCTTCTTCTCGTTTGCGCTTGGCTAAAACGCTAACAATGGCACTATGAAGGGGACCATTGACACCACCTAGTAAAATTAACAGAAAGCCGGGGATAATGTAGGCATAACTGTAAGCAGTCGCAGCAGCACCAACACCAAAAGCAGCCGCTATGGCTTGTTGTCTTACTAAACCAAAGATTTTACTAATTAACGTCGCTGCGGCAACAATACCAGCAATGCCAGCGAAAGAACGAGATGGTTTTTGTTCTGATTGTGTCACTAATAATACCCGAAAACTCTTGCAGAGCGAATATCTGAGAATATTTAACCTAAAATCCTAACATCTGTCAGGTAACTTTTGAAAAATTGTGCTTTGATGAAATCAGAGTTACAAAAGATAAATTTGATTATTGTTTTCCGAGAGTGACAGAACAGGGTTAACTTGCCTATTGCTTTTATGCTAAAGTATACATCTACATAAGTTTGTGATTCACTCTTCTTAAAATCTAGGAGATTGCCAGACTGTGTACTGCACTAAATTAAATAGTTTATGAGCATAACCTATACAACTCCAGAGTTAAGAAAAATTGCCCAGTATCACAAGTTACTTTTATGGTCTATCCTAGTTGCCATACTTGCCAACTTAATTAGATTGACTATTAACAATACTTCCATAGTTTTGCCTATATACTTTGCAGCAGTAGGTTTCCAGATATTTGCATTGTACAATTTGGGAAAATCTCTCAAGTTGTCAATTGTCTTAATGATTTTCCTTTTTGTTTGCTTATTTATACCGCTTTTATCTTTGATAATATTACTTTTCATACATAGTCAAGCTGTCACAGCTTTGAAAGCTGCTGGAATTAAAGTAGGATTTATGGGTGCTGACCCTGAATCTATCTAATTAGTTAGATGCCTAAAACAAGAAGTTACCTTCTAAACCTTTCCCTAAAAGCAAGAGATTTTAAGCATATCTTAAATTATAAAAAAAAGTTTGTTGCCACACATAGTTGTATAACACCACTACCTACACCCCAAACTATCGCGTGTCGAAACACCTGTTACAGGATTAACACCATCTGCCCGTTCACACAACAATGACACTTGATAACGGTCAATCAAAGCATCTGTAAAATCAGCACCAGTAATATCTGCATCATAAAAACGGCTACGGGTTAAAGTTGCTTCTGTGAAGATGGCGTTTTTTAGATTAGCACCATCTAAGGTCACTCTATCAACTAAAGCACCTGTTAAATTTGCATCTGCTAAATTTGCTTTTAACAAAACACCTTTAGTTAAAATTGCGTTGCTTAAATTTGCCCCTTGAAAATTTGCCCCTCGCATTTCTGCTGCTACAAAAGTCCCACCTACTAAATCAGTGTAAGAAAAGTCACGATTTTCTAAAGAGGCATTGTTATAGTTAATTGTGTTGACTTGAGCAAAAGCTGGTTTAGGATTGATAATTACCCAGAAAAAAGCCAACATTAAAATCAATATTAAAGTTAAAAATCTCAACAAAATCTTTTTCATAAACTTAATTAATTATCAATTTTTATTAATCAATGGTCAATAGTCAGTTGTTTTTTTCACTAATGACCAATGACCAATGACTAATTACTATTTCCAATCTTTCCCAATCCGAATGGTGAGATCAGATTCTAAATCTCCATTTGCAGAAACCTCGATTTGACCCAAGCCTAAAACTTCTTGTAGGTCAACTCCTGGTTGTGGATTTCCTTTCTGGACAATTATCTGTGTTTGGCGTTGGGTATCAGGCCAATCAGGAACTGTGTAAATATTTGTAAAACCTTTTGATTTGAGATAGGTAATAACTTTTTCAGTTAATTGAGGTTGATTGGAAGCATTTTGAATAGCAATTTTGAGGCGAGAAACTGGACGAGAATCAGTTTTTAGACCAGGTACATTCACCCCAACATAATCATTCAATAAGCTTTGTTGTCCAGTCATATTCAACCAATAACTATTGGGGTCTTTGCTGAATTTGCTGAACGTACCAGGTAACATAGCCATTTGGAAATTATCCCGTTCTACATTCACGGAAAAATTCGCCAATGCCATCATTTCTTCCATTTTTAGGTTGGTGTCAAAATACTTCCGCATTATGCGAGTTAGTTGGGGCAATCTGGGTAAAACTGTGGGACTATTGAGGCGTTGCAGCAAAGCTGTGATCAGTGCTTGTTGCCGCTGTACTCTTGGTATATCCCCGACATTTGAGTCACGGAAACGAGCAAACTGTTCTGCTTGTTCACCATTGAGACTTTGCCAACCACTGCCTAAATTCACTGATAAACCACCAGATTTATCTTGATAATTCATCGGTTGGGGTACAAATACATCTACCCCACCCAGCTGTTCAACTAATTGCCGCAAGCCACTGGTAGAGATGCGAATATAGCGATCTATGGGGGCATTGCTTAAAGTCCGACTTACTACCCTTGCGGCTAGTACTGGCCCACCTTTGGCATTAGCTTCTGATACTTTAGTTAATCCCTGTTCTGGGATTGAGATCATCGTTCCTCTCGGAATCGAAAGTACCCGAATAGATTTATCGCTGGGATTGAGTCGAATCAGCAACATGGTATCGCTGCTACCAGCAAAACTTTCTGGTGAACCATCAACAGTACCCTTAACTGGTTCAATTCCCATCACTAAAATATTCATGGGTTTTGATAGTTGGTACTGGGAAAGTTTTCTCCATAAATCCCCAGGTACTTTTACCTGATCTTTATTCGTAGTAGATCCAAAATCATCATCTTTGGCTTGATCTAAATTACTCCACAGAGGAGTCCACAGTGCCAGAGTTGATACTAGTAACCCAGATAAAATGATGCCAACAACAAAAGTGAGTATCCACAATAGCCAGCGTGGCATTGTCAACCCTAAGCGATCATAGAGTTCATGGGGGATAGCGCCCACTGAATCGACGACGTTAAGGGGATTAACTGGCTGTTTTGGTCTGACTTCTTGCCCTGCGCTGCCGGGTATTGGGTCAGGTATCTGAGGTTCAGTTCTTTGAAATTGTTGCGGTCTTACCTCTTGACCTGAAGCTGGTACTTGCTGAGGTATGACTTGATTGTCTGACCATTGAACTTGTTTAATCACAATTCTCTCCCCACTCAACCACTCCCTAAAGGTATGTTAATGCAAGTTGCAAATCTTGCCAGAGTAGAAGCTCACTGTACACTTGTATTGTTCTGCAATAGGTGTATATGACCCTATGAATAATTCACTGATTCCTGTAATTCTTGCTGGCGGTAAAGGTGAGCGTTTTTGGCCTCTCAGTCGCCAAGACAGACCCAAGCAATTTTTAAGTCTCGATGGTAGTTCTAGAAGCCTACTGCAAGCAACTGCTGATAGATTGCTAACACTCGCAGGTGGTTGGAATAACCTGTGGGTGATAACTTCTAGTCAAATAGCTGAAGGAGTACGACAACAATTACCCGATCTGCCTAAGCAAAATTTGCTGATCGAATTAGAAGGAAGAGACACCGCCGCCGCAGTTGCTTGGACAAGTTTGGAAATTAAAAAGCGTTACGGTGAAGACGCTGTAATTGGCTTTTTCCCGGCAGACCACTGGATTGCTGATCAAGAGGTGTTTGCACACACCTTAAATGCTGCGACCCAACTGGCGACTAGCACAGCAGCGATTGTCACTTTGGGGATCAAGCCTACTTTCCCGTCAACTGGTTACGGCTACATTGAACAAGGTGAAAAGATTGATAGCTTTAATGATTTGCCAGCTTATCACGTCAACCGCTTTACTGAAAAGCCCAACCGGGAAACGGCGGAGACTTTTTTATCTACGGGACGGTTTAGCTGGAATAGCGGTATGTTCGTGTTTCGGGCTGGTGTGGTTCTAGAAGAACTGCGTACCCATGCTCCAGAAATTCTCGAACCCTTAGAACAAAAAGGGCCTGATATTTATCCCCTGTTGCCTAAAAAAAGTATAGATTATGCGCTGATGGAAAAAACAAGTCTAGCATATGTTTTACCGGTGGACTTTGGTTGGGATGATTTAGGGGACTGGAATGCGATCGCTCGCTTACATCAAAAAGCAGATAATCCTAATGTGGAATTAGCTACCCATATTGGGCTAGATACCCAAGGGGCTGTTGTTTATGCCTCCAATCCAGATGATGTAGTTGTGACTATTGGGCTAGAGGATGTGGTGATTGTGCGCGATCGCAATGTTACCCTGATAGTTAAGAAGGAACGCACTCAAGATATCAAGCAGATTCTCAAAACCCTACAAAGCGATCCCCGATTTACTGACTTACTATGATGTAAAAGTTAAAACCCTTGGTAGAGGCTCAAAAGTTTTGTTTTCAATTATAACTAGACTGTCCATTGTATTCTGTGGCATTTAAGTTAATCAATGATTTTGAGCCTTTATTCAAGGGGATCATCATTAAATTTATGTTTTGTTTAACAAAAAAATATATATACAGCAGAATTCAGGAGTCAGCCCTATGGCTAAACGCCACGCTACGCTATCGACTTGTCTTCGACACACTACGTGAACGCTCAGGGCAAGGAGTCAGGAGTCAGAATTCAGTAATATCAATACTCTCTCTCCCTCATCATCACCAATCACCAATCACCAATCCCTAGAAAATGTTTTTAACCCAAACTGTACCCCGACAACGAGAAATTATTGAAGTAGTCCTCCGCAACGGCTGGGACTATATGCGAAGTTTGCTGACTGGTGGCAAAACCGATGAACCCCAACTACCTACACCTGCGGTATTAAAAAATATTTTGGTGGATTTGGGGCCAGTTTATGTCAAACTCGGTCAGCTGCTTTCCACCCGTCCAGATTTACTCAGCGCTGCCTACATTGAAGAACTGTCAACTCTACAAGATGAAGTACCTCCAGTTCCTTGGTCTGAAGTAGAACTAGTAATCCGTAAACAGCTAAAACGTCCACTAGAAGAGACTTTCCGCACAGTTAATCATGTCCCTGTAGCTGCGGGATCAATTGCCCAAACCCATCGCGCTACTTTAGCAGATGGTAAAGAAGTAGCTCTGAAAGTGCAAAGACCGGGGATCGATATCACCATTGCCCAAGATATTGCCTTAATTCAAGGTATCGCGGATTTGGTAGCTCGGACTGATTTTGGGCAAAATTACGATATCAAATCTATTGCGGAAGAATTTACTAAAGCCCTAGAAGCCGAGTTAGATTTTAAACGAGAAGCAGGTTTTACAGATCAACTGCGGCGTAATTTATCTGCAAGTCGTTGGTATGATCCCACACAAATAGTAGTTGCAGAAATTAACTGGCATTTAACTACAGAAAAGTTACTGGTGATGGAATGGCTAGATGGAGTTCCCATACTATCGGCTGATTTAAGTATCATTCACAACCCTCAAAACCTAATTCCCGCACGGAAAGCGATCACTACTTTACTGTTTCGGGTATTTTTTCAACAAATATATATTGATGGTTTCTTTCATGCTGATCCCCATCCAGGCAACTTGTTTTATCTCATAGATGGGCGTGTTGCACTCTTAGACTGTGGCATGGTGGGCAGACTTGATCCCCGCACTCAGCAAATTTTAACAGAAATGTTGTTAGCGATCGTCGATTTAGATGCTCAGAGGTGCGCTCAGTTAACTTTGCAACTATCAGATTCTGCTCAACCAGTAATTTTAGCGAAGTTAGAAAATGACTATGACCGAATGTTGCGGAAGTATTACAATGCCAGCTTGACTGATATAAATTTCAGTCGGGTAATTTATGAAATTTTACAAATTGCCCGCAATAATAAAATTCGCTTACCCAGCAATATGGGTTTGTATGCCAAAACCTTAGCTAATTTAGAAGGGGTAGCGCGAACCTTCAACCCAGAGGTGAACTTATTTGATGAAATCAAGCCATTAATTACAGACTTGTTTAGTCGTCAGTTATTAGGAGAGAGTCCAGTGCGATCGCTCTTACGCACCGCTTTAGACATCAAAAGTCTCTCCCTGCAATCTCCCAGACAAATTGAACTCTTATTAGATCGTGTCACATCAGAAACCCTACAGTGGAACTTATCACTACAAGGGCTAGACGGTGTACGTCGGACAATGGACGACGCAGCTAACCGTCTTTCTTTTAGCATTTTAGTCGGTTCCCTGATTATGGGTGCAGCCATGATCTCCAGCCGAGCTACAACATCTCAGCTATCTTACGTCAGTAGCGTCCTATTTGCTGCTGCCAGTCTATTAGGATTGTGGTTAATTATCAGTATTTTACGCTCAGGGCGTTTAAGGTAACTAAATTCACTCAGCTAAGGTGGGCAGTACCCGATGGCAAATGTTAACTTATATATATAATTTTCACAACGAGCTTATATAAGCTCAGATTACTTAGATAATTATACTTAAATCATTACTTTAGACTTTATGTATAAAATACTACATTAATCTTGTTGAGAAATAAATATTCATGTTAAATCAAAAAGGTATGTTCTAGATGGAGGAAAATATCCTTTTACCTGGTGATCCCCTACCATTCAATTCCCGATTTTATATTGAACGTCCTCCAATTGAAAAAGATGCTTATACAGAGTTGACCAAACCAGGAGGATTACTACGCATTAGAGCATCTTACAACATGGGCAAAAGTTCCTTGATGTTACGGTTAATTCACCAAGCCATGAATCAAGGATACATAATAGTGAATATAGATTTTCAACAGGCAGATAGCCTGATTTTTACTAGTCTTAACAAATTTTTACGCTGGTTTTGCATGAATGTTGCTCGTCAGTTGTCCCTAACACCAAATCTAAACGATTATTGGGATGAGGACATCGGCAGTAAAGTTAGTGCTTCAATTTATTTTGAGAGCTATTTATTAAAACAAATTCAGAGTCCATTAGTTTTAGTTCTGAATGAAGTCAATTATATTTTTGAACATCTGCACATTGCTAAGGATTTTTTGCCTTTGTTAAGAAGTTGGCATGAAAAAGCTAAACAAACTAAAATTTGGCAAAAATTGCGTCTGGTAGTAATTCACACTACAGAAGTTTATATTCCTTTAAATGTCAACCAATCTCCATTTAATGTGGGGTTATGCTTAAAAATACCAGAATTTAATGCAGAGCAAGTAACAGAATTCGCTAGACGACATGACCTGAATTGGTTTGATACTAGTGCTGTAAAACAATTAATGGATCTTATTGGTGGACATCCTTATTTAATTCATCTAGCTTTATATCATATCCAGCAACAAAAAATTTCTTTTCCAGAACTACTAGCAACAGCTATCAGCTACAACGGCATTTATAGCAATCATTTAAGATATTTATTGACTATATTACAAAGTAATCAAGAACTATCCGTAGCTTTTGATAAAATCATAAATTCCCAAAAACCTACCCATATATCTGCAAATTTAATTTATAGATTAGATAGTTTGGGACTTATTAAAAAATTAGGAAGTGATAATTTTCAACCTGCTTGTGAAATGTATCGTTTATTTTTCCAAAAAGAAAACTTAATAGCAGAAAATAATACTTCTATTCGTTTAGAACAACTAGAAGAAGAAAATGAAAAACTAAAATTTTTATTGAATATTGATACACTGACTCAAATTGCTAACCGGAGGTATTTTGATAATCGCTTCCAATTAGAATGGGAAAGGATGAAACATACCCAAGAACCCATAGCCTTGATATTAGCAGATATAGATAAATTTAAACTTTTTAATGATACTTATGGACATCAAGCTGGAGATGATTGTTTAAGTCAAGTTGCTCAAGCAATTAATTCAGTAATCAAACGACCAGATGATTTAGTTGCTCGTTATGGTGGTGAAGAATTTGTTGTAATTTTACCACAAACTGACTCTAAAGGAGCGATAATAATTGCAGAAGAAATTAGAGAAAAAGTCAAATTATGGGAAATTAAAATTCCTAACTTCACTCAATGTAGTCAAGAAATAAATATAGCAAAAGTAACAATTAGTTTAGGAATTGCCTGTATTATCCCGCAAGCCTCTCTTGGTTTAAAGGAATTATTTGAAGCAGCTGATCAAGCACTATATCAAGCCAAGCAAGTGGGGCGCGATCGCACTATTTTGAGTTCACAATTTTGTTATTGCGACTTAGGTTATAAATGATACTTCTATATTAATTTTAATAATTAGGTGAGGAATTATTTACAGTATAATCAAGAATTAGTAAAAAACGATTCCCCTAGAGCGAAACTTACTGAACACCATCTGTGCAATCCTTAGTAGGAGGCAGAAACTAAAAAGTAGAAGGCACAAGGTAAAAGGAAATAATTTTTTATGTCAATTATCATAGCAGAAAATCTAAGTAAATACTACCCAGTAGCTATTAAAGAGCCTGGTATTCGCGGAACCCTTACCCACTTTTTTCAGCGGACTTATCGTTCAATTAAAGCCGTTCAAGATGTTTCTTTTGAAATCGCTCCCGGTGAAGTAGTTGGTTTTTTAGGCCCCAACGGTGCGGGTAAAACTACCACCTTGAAAATGCTCACAGGCTTAATTCATCCTTCTAGCGGTACAGTCAGAGTTGCCGGACATATACCTTTTCGTCGCCAAGAAGCATTTCTGCAAAAAATCACCCTAGTAATGGGGCAAAAACAACAATTAATTTGGGACTTACCAGCATTAGATTCCTTAAGAATTAACGCCGCAGTTTATAACATTTCTGATAGAGAATTTCAGCATCGAGTTGGTGAATTAACAGAAATGCTTTCTTTAGAAGGTAAGCTGAACCAACCAGTCCGCAAGCTATCACTCGGTGAACGCATGAAAGCCGAACTGTTAGCAGCACTTTTACACCGTCCCCAAGTTTTATTTTTAGATGAACCAACTTTAGGACTAGATGTAAATGCTCAAGTGAGTGTCCGCGACTTTTTAAGAAATTACAATCAGCTGTATCAAGCAACAGTATTATTGACAAGTCATTACATGGCAGATATCACAGCTTTATGTCAACGGGTGCTATTAATTCACCAAGGAAAGCTGATGTATGATGGCAGCTTAGATGAACTTTTAGAAAACTTTGCACCTTACCGAGAAATTTATGTTGAATTAGCCCAACCTCTACCAGCCGAAAAACTTATGTCTTATGGAGATATCCAACTTTTAGAAGGAAGAGCAGTGCGTTTTATAGTCCAGAGAGCCGCACTTACCAGCACCGTATCACAAATTTTAGCTGATTTGGAAGTCATTGATTTAACAGTAACAGAACCACCTGTAGAAGAAGTAATTGGACGAGTTTTTCAGAATGGTTTCGTTTGAAAACAGAACTTATACACAAGTTATGGAAAAACTCATAAGAGGATGTTTGAAAAGTGGTTGCTGATGTATTAAAAACTTTAGATCCTCCTAAATCCTCCTTAGCGGGACTTGTTAAGGGGGGTTAGGGAGGATCATTGAGTGTCTAAAATCACCACCCAAAACTTTTCAAACACCCTCCAAGAGAGAATACAGAGAGATAAAGTTTTTCATCACCAGCCTGTAGGTCTCCCCGCCCTTGATCGTATTGCATCCAACCGAGAACCGCTATAAAAGTTTGAGAGTTTTTTTGCGTAAGTCCTCAAAAAATTAAACATTAGGGAAATTGAATTTTTGTAATGAATATAAAACGAATGATTAGAAAAGCTCTGACTTTGCTTTCAGTCTACTATGCTTATATGCTTGAGTATCGCTCAGAGCTAGTATTGTGGATTTTGTCTGGTTCTTTACCAATTATTCTCATGGGTGTATGGATAAAAGCGGCTCAAGGAGGGCAGTTTAATCTCACATCTATAGATTTTGCACGTTACTTTTTCGCCGTTTTTCTAGTCAGACAAATGACCGTTGTTTGGGTAATTTTTGATTTTGAAAAAGAGGTGGTAGAAGGTAAACTTTCTCCACGATTATTACAACCAATAGATCCAGGCTTTCATCATCTTGCGGGTCATGTTGCTGAAAGATTTGCCAGAATGCCTTTTGTATTTCTCTTAATAGGATTATTTTTTTTATTATATCCTCAGGCTTTTTGGTTGCCGACTTTACCTAATTTATTACTGTTTACTTTAGCTGCGGTACTGGCTTTTGCTTTAAGATTTCTCATTCAGTACACTTTTGCTATGTTCTCTTTTTGGACAGAAAGAGCCACAGCTTTAGAAAGTTTTTGGTTTTTGTTTTTTCTATTTTTGTCAGGTATGATTGCACCTTTAGAAGTTTTTCCTGAAGCTGTGCGAAACGTAGTGATGTTTACACCTTTTCCCTATTTAATTCATTTTCCTGCAAGTATTCTCGTAGGTTTACCTGTTGACTTAACAAGAGGATTTTTGTCAATTTTGGGTTGGTTGCTAGTATTTATGGGTGCAAATCGCTTATTATGGCGTGCAGGATTAAAGAGATATTCAGGAATGGGAGCATAAATAATTCATAATTAAGAGTTTTCAGATTAAATCATTTCATTTAGTGATGTCTGAATACTTTGAACTATTTCTTGTAATTCCTCTAGACTATTTATAGTGAGAACCCCTTTCTGAATAGTCCTTAATAGTTCTAAATTAGAAATTTGTGATATTTCTGGCATTAGTTCTAAACCTTCAGCACCGAATTTAACATCTAAAGCCAACTCAATCCCTGACAGCCTTTCTTTGAGCCGTCCTTCTTCTATACCTTTGTGCAGAATTTCCTGATAGAAGAATGATTTTTCTAACACCGTTATCCTCCACCTCAATAATTTATCTAAATCTCACCTGGATAAGTTTTATTTTTTCCAATAAGAAAGAAAATATTTACAGTTAGTATACCTCTTTAAATGGTATAAATTTTCCTACAAAATTCCCTACTCCTTGAAAAAGTTGGGAATTCCACCATTTCGATTTTCACAAATCAAATAGGATACATACAGCGGTTTAATTTATCCGCATAAATTCCCGCAATTCATCGAGAGTATTTATAGTCATAATGCCTCTTTGAATAGTTTTTAATTGTTCTAAATCGGCAACTTGGGAGATTATAGGCATTAGTTGTAAACCTTTAGTACCAAATTTTACTTCTAAACTTAGTTCAATTGCTGACAATATACCCCGTTTTTCACCTCTTTGTTCACCCAGTTTTTCACCTTCTTTCAAAATCTGCTGATACCAAGGAGACTCTCGTAATATTGCCATATCCCACCTCATTATTTGCTGTACTAAGGCGCTATCTAATACGAAGGTAGCAAAAAAAGCCATGACTGTTTCTAATTGGCTCAAATGCTCATCTGCGCGGAGCATTTGTAATGCTTGTCTGACTGTCGATTCTTCTCCACCACCTTTGAGAATTGGTACAAAGGGAAGTAGTGAAGGAATGGGTAATGGGTTGACTCAAAGCCACTTCAACATCAACTTCCCAAAGATTTATTACCCGGTAGTCTTGACACGCTTGAAAACCAGCAAATTCTGATTCGTAGCGGGTAGGAATTTCTATTTCGCTTTCTTTGAGAATGTTAATTATACTAAACACGGGTTAAACGTGTCATTCTGATAGCGCAGCGTGGCGTTAGCCATACGAAGTGAAGAATCTCCGAGATACTTCTCTACGAGACGCTTCGCGAACACTTCACTACGTTACGCTCAGTATGACATAAGTCCAGATTTCACCCGTTTGCAGTATAATACCGGGTAAGTGGGAAGATTATATTTTTCCTCTGTTAGTGCCGCATAAGCCCGCATTCGCTTAGGCATTTATGACTTATATCGTAATTGTAACTTGTTGAGTACGAGAAATTCACCGTATTGGGGACTGGTGGCTTTAACTAAGACATCGCTTTCCCGGCTTATCCATTGGAATTCTGAATTGAGGATTTCTCCTGTGGTAATATCGGCGATTTGTGTCACCCATTTTACCCAATTTTTGGGTGCGAGGCTGATTAGTTTTTTGGTGCTGATATCTGCTTTTTTGACCATAAGGGGGATAAGATTTATTTCATGCAGAGGAGGACACTTGTGTGGGCGGGTTTCCCGACTTGTGCAAAGTGTCCGTCACGCAGAGAACGCGGAGGAGGAGAGATATTATAAGTTACTTGGTATTGTTTGAAATTTCTCAACTGAACCTAATGAGTAATCTTCTAATTTAAAATCAGCAAATGGTTTTTTCTCTAATCTGTTTCTTAAGGCTTCATCTAAAATTACTCCTTCGGCTTGTTTTTTAACGCCAATGATGATAATACTACGTTGGTAAGCTGTTGAATCTTGATTTGCTTGACAATCTTTTCTTTGAAATTGTCCCAAGTTTAATAAGCGATAACCTTTAACGCTAGGTGTGTTACTAAATAACTTTTTTCCTAACAGTTGGATTTGTTTAGCACGTTCTAAAGCCCGACTTTGTTCAACTGTGACATCACCTTCACAGGAAGCTGTCCCTACGGAAATAATTTCACTAGGATTTTCCATTATTTTTTGTATGCCTTCTTGTTCTAAATTCATTTTTAGAAGTTCAAGGCTAATAACTTGATCATTATATTTAATTTGAAAATTGCTGCCTAATAGCCATTTATATTCAACCGATAGAACTGCAATATTAAATTCAGCGATTCTGCCTTGACTATCTTTTCCTTCTTCGTAGGGAAAATAATCTACTTTGCCTTTTTTTTCTGGGGCTTGTCCATAATTAGCTGTTAGAACCAATTTGGATGAACGTGTTGCTAAAGCTACTATGCCAAGTAAGCCTAATGATAATAGCATGGCTAATAATAGTGCTAACAAAGGCAATTTTTCTGGCTGATTTGGTTGGGAAATTACATTTTTATGAGGAGTAGTTTTGGGTAGTTGGGCGGTTTTTAGACCACCTACGACATTAACCGTTGCAATATTACTTCCTGTGAGTTGATTTTCGTGTTCTACTAAACGCTGCAAAATTTCTTGAGCATTTCTAGGACGTTTATCTACTTCTGGGGACATTAACCAATCAATAAAATTTAATAATAGAGGTGAAATGTGAGTGGCATGATTTCGCCATTGCAAATTATTCAGGTGAGGATCATAAAAATCTAAAGGGTGAGATCCAGTCAGTAAAAATACAAATGTGCGTCCTAATGCAAAAAAATCTGATTGTGGTATGGCTTGACCATTCATTTGTTCTGGAGGGCTATAACCAGATGATGTAATTGCTGTGATTCCCCCACCATTTGTCAAATAGGTTTTGGTAAGTTCCCTGGCTGTACCAAAGTCAATTAATACTAATTGTCCATCAGGACGAATCATGATATTGGCTGGTTTAATATCTCGATGTAGATATTGTTTGTTATGTACTAAATCTAAGATTTCAGCTAATTGTTTTAACCAGGCTATTGCTTGTGCTTCAGAAATGGGGCGATTTTGTTGTTGCTTTAGCCATTGTTCTAAGTTAAGGTTATCAATTTTTTCCATAACCAGACAATGCAATATTAAACCTAATCTGGTTTGATATTGAAAGTATCCTTCTGCTTGAGGTATTCCCGGATGATTTAATTGTTCTAATACGGTTACTTCTTGTTGAAATAGTGATATTGCTTTGGGATCATTAGCTAATTCTTCTTTGAGGATTTTGAGGATTTTTGGTGTGTCTTGCTGGTATGCTTCATAGACTTTGCTAAACCCAGTTTTATCACTTATTAAGCGCATGACTCGATACCGTCCTAATATTTCTAATTGGGAACCACAGGTTTGACAAAAGCGGTTTTCGTCATTGTCAGGGTGGTTGGGTTGAGGACAAACTGGGTTGATACAAAGGCTCATAATTTGCTGAGGTTGGCTTTAAGAGGGGGAGGTTTAAAACGCAGAGGTTAACGCGGAGTTTTAGTTTTGTTGGGCTAAAAAGGTGGCTATGGTTTGGTTAAATTCTTTTGGGTTGGTTAAAAATGGCCAATGATTGCCAGGAACTTTTTTTAGGGTGAGGTTTTTGAGGTTGCTTTGATAAGGTTGAATTTGCCAATTTTGGCGGTTTACACCTTTTTCTGGTTGTATAAAGAGGGCAGGAGTATCTACTGGGTTGATAAAACCTGGTACTTCCATGACTGCTGCAAAAATTCCGTCACGGGCAGCGATTGTAAATTTGCTACCCCAAGTTCCATCAGGTTTTTGTTCTATTCCAGCTTGGAAGATTTGCTGTTGTATGGAATTCCAGTTTTGATATTGACTGAGTTGTTTGATTTTTTGTTCGGCTTCTTCATAACTGGCGAAGGGTCCCATGCTTTTCAGGAATGGTAAAACGCTGTACAAGAGAGGAAAAGTTAATTTGAGGAAACTGGGCATTTTCCAAATGAAAATTGGATCTATGAGGGTGATACTCCGTAGGCGTTCTGGGTTTTGTCTAGCCCAAATAGCGGCTAATTTACCTGTCCAGGAGTGACTGACGATATGAGCAGCAGACCATCCCAGTTTATCCATTAATGTTTCCAAATCAGCGATCGCACTTTCAAAACTATAATCCTTCTCTGGCTTGCTACTCTCACCATGACCACGCATATCTGGTGCAATTATATGGTAATCAGCCGCTAAATAATCTCCTAAGCTAGACCACACCAAGGCATTATCAGCCATACCATGTAATAACAGTAATGGTTTTTCACCTTGGTTCCATTCCAGGTAAGACAGTTGAATATCGGTCTTTGACAAAGTTTGACGTACAGGTATCATTTGATAATTCGTAATTGGTCATTGGGTTATTAACCTCCCCATCTCTCCAGTCCCTCAATCTTCAAAAGATTGTACTCATTAACACGAAATAATGAGGCTGATGAATGTCAAGATCAAGAAACAGAACTCCCCTCTAGGGTATTAAAATTACTATGCCAGAAATACACCAATCAATTGCCCAGCATTACCACGAGCGAACTAAATACGACCCGGAGACGCTTGCTTCTAAAGGTCAGACCTTAGACTGGTCTAAGCAGCCAGTACCGTTTAAAGAATACAAAATTGGCTCAGATTTTGACCTTAAACCCTATTTGCAAGAAGAACCAGAGACTTTTGCCCATAACCCAGATGCTAAATGGTGGCGGCGACTTTCGCAACTGCTATTTCACAGCTACGGACTAACGGCAAAAATGCCTTCTATGGGTAGTGCGGTATATTTGCGCTCTGCTCCTAGTGCTGGGGGATTATATCCAGCAGAAGTATATTTGGTGTCTCGTGGTACACCTTTGCTACCACCTGGACTATACAACTATCAATGCCGGACTCATTCTTTGATGCAATATTGGGAAAATGATGTTTGGCAATCATTACAAACAGCTTGTTTATGGCATCCCACTTTAGAACATACTCAACTAGCTATTATCACGACTGCGGTTTTTTATCGTTCAGCTTGGCGTTATGAAGATAGGGCTTATCGTCGGATTTTTCTGGATACAGGACATCTTTTAAGCAATATTGAATTGGCTTGTGGAATTACTGATTATCGTCCTCATTTAATCGGCGGTTTTGTAGATGAAGCTGTTAATGATCTACTTTATATTGATCCTCAACAAGAAGGTGCAACTGCTGTCATTGCGTTGGCAGATTTGTTAGATGTCCAACAAAATTTACCTTTGGGAAAAACGGCTTTACCTTCAAGTACCGAAATCAATTATCCGGCAATTCCTGATGGTGAACTGTTGAAATATTTTCATCTCAGTACCCAAATTCAATCTAGTACAACTGGCAAGATGAATTTACCAACGGTACAAGCTGAAAGATCATTAGAGGACAAATATAATTTTCCTTTTTGTGAGAAAGTTTCTACTGTCACCACACCAATTAACTGGGGGGAAAATCTTTCGGAATTAGAAAATACTATCTATAAGCGGCGTTCTACTCGTGCTTATAGTGGAGATAATTTAAATTTTGATGAACTCAAAGCTTTACTCGATTTTACCTACCAGGCGCAAAATTATCTTGATCAAGGTTTAGATACTTCTCCTGATTACTTTGATTTAAATTTAATTGAAACATTTATTGCGGTTTCAGGAGTAACAGGATTAGATTCTGGCTGTTATTATTATGCACCCAAAGCACAGGAATTAAGACAAATTCGCTTTAAAAATTTTCGGCGTGAGTTACATTTTCTTTGTTTAGGGCAGGAATTAGGACGAGATGCGGCTGCGGTGTTATTTCATACTGCGGATTTGAAATCAGCGATCGCTCAATATGGCGATCGTGTTTACCGTTATTTACATATGGATGCCGGGCATTTGGGACAAAAGCTCAATTTAGCGGCAATTCGCCTCAATCTAGGTGTCAGCGGTATTGGTGGCTTTTTTGATGAACAAGTCAATGATGTTTTAGGTATTCCTAGTGATGAAGCTGTTTTATATATCACGACTCTGGGAAAACCAAGATAAAAAACCCCTCCAGGTGCGGATACTTTCTGCGCTTGGAGTACAAGTGAATATTTTTTATTCTTTAACCTCTGGAGGTAAATCTAAACTATAAATTTTTTGACCTTCCAAATTATGCAAACTAACAGTTAAAACTTCAGTTTTACCATCAATTTTCACAGTTCCAAAAAATTGCAAACCTGCACTTGGTGCTTGATTGAGTTTAATATCTGGAGATGCTGTTTGAAACTTCACTTCTGGACCAAAGGTGTTATCTAATTGGTTTGGGCCAAAGTTCCCTGCATTGAGAGGTCCAGCCACAAATTCCCAGAAGGGTTTAAAGTCAGTAAATTGAGCTTTATTCGGATCATAATAGTGGGCTGCGGCATAATGCACATCAGCAGTTAACCAAATAATATTTTGGATATTGTTGTTTTTTATGAAACTTAATAAATCGGCTAATTCTAACTCTCTTCCTAATGCTTTTCCATTTCCATTTGCAGCATTTTCAAAGTCAGTTTTACCATCACGAATTATCAACCCAATAGGCATATCACTGGCAATTACTTTCCAAGTTGCTTTTGAGTTCTTTAATTGATTCTTTAACCAGCGTATTTGAGGACTACCCAAAAATGCTGTTTCTGTACTTGCTACTGTTTGGTTATTAGGAGAATTTTTACCTCTATAACTACGTTTATCTAGCATGAAAATATCTAGTAATTGCCCATAATTAAAAGAGCGATAAATGCGTTTTGGATCTTGAGGATTAAATCGGATAGGAGTATATTCTAAAAATGCTTGTTTTGCCCTTGATGCTAATAAAGAAACATCCTTAACTTTGTATCTCTCATCATCTAATATTTGCCCAGGATACCAGTTATTTCTCACTTCGTGATCGTCCCATTGCACAAGTTGCGGAACTTGAGCATTAAAGCGACGCACATTTTCATCTAAGAGATTATAAATATAGTTACCGCGAAATTCCTTTAATGTTTCGGCAACTTTTGATTTTTCTTCAGTAGTGATATTTTTCCAAATGCTACCGTCATCCAAGCTTACTTCCGATTTAATCGGATTATCAGCGTAAATATAATCACCTGAATGGATAAAAAAGTCAGGGTTGAGTTTCCGAATAGATTCGTAAATTTTCATTCCACCCCACTCGGAATTAATTCCCCAGCCTTGACCTGCTGTATCTCCAGACCAAGCAAAAAATATATCTTTTCCTCTTCCTTGGGGAGCAGTTTTCAAATGTCCAATTACTGGGGCGCTGTAAATATTAGTATCTTTTAAATCTTGAAAAGTAACGCGGTAAAATATATCTTGTCCTGGTGGCAGATTCCCCAAATAAGTCCGGGTGGTAAAGTCAGTATTAGCCGCAGCTACTTGTCCCAATATCCGACGACTATTGCGAAAGTTCTCATCGGTAGCATATTCTATAATCATTCGTGCAGGGCAATCGCTTCTACTCCAAATGACAGCACTATTGCCGTTAATATCCCCACTAGCAATACCATAAGGTATGGTTGGACGGTTTTTATCTAATGTGATGAATGCAGGTGTCTGTGCTAAACCTGATTTTGACCCCAGGTTTGTAGCGACAATGCTACCGCTAGTCATTGCGGCTTGTAATAAAAATTGCCGACGTTTCAGTTTTTGCGACATATTTAAGTTCATAGATTTACTGGCTATACCAAATTGATATGAAGCTGCATAGAAAAGAGCTTCTAGATAGCTATATTCTCATAAGTAATATAGTATGTTCTCGCAGTTTCCCTTAAGAATTTTTTTCACTCTGTCCTCAATTCCGTACTTTCCCTACCGCCTTGTTTTCCCCCAAGAAAATTTTGGGGTGGTGTAGTGTAAGCGATTCCTACGGCGTACCCCTTCGGGGAAGCTACGTACGTGAAGCGTCTCGTTTACGTAGTGTCTCCGACAGAAGAAGAAAGCGCAGCGTTCGCTTACATGAGAATCAGTTTCATACATAATAGTTTATGCGTTCCTAAAATTTAATCGAAATGGCAGACTCCCATCACCTAAATCTGTAAGAGGTTGTCTCAGTAGCTCTTGAAAATCTAGATTTAAACCCAAAGAAAAATTTCCATCGCCATGATACTGGAGTTGAAAATAATTATTTTCATTCTCAAAATTATCCCGTCGAATGACTGTGATTACTCTTGCTGCTGTAGACAGAAATACCCAATACCGATATTGATCTGAATTGACATGATTAATAATAAAAGAACCCCATGATTCTAGCCATTCTTGGTAATTGGGCATCGAAATTGAATGTGCGAAAATACGACTCTCGTTAGTATATGAAGAGTTTACAACAAGTGCATTATCACGAACAAACGCTGATATATAGTTAATATTCTCAAAAGAAGGGTCGTATAAAATAAAATTGGTATCTTCCTGCCAAGTTATTTCTCCTTTACAAATGCGAAGCCCAAAAATAGTTCCCCCAACATACTGGTCAATAAGGTTATTATGGATACCGTATGACTGTACAACAGCAATGAGTATTGGCAGCATTCTGTCTGGGTCCAAATTACCCCTAGCTAGGAGAAATTGTATTTCCTGTGTTAAAGCGGCATGATATGAAGTGAGGCTTCCAATTTGTAAGTAATTAGACTGGTGATTACTTAGCCCATTCTTTGAATTCCAGTAAATAATTTGTGGCTCAGTATTTGAAGGAGCATAAGCTAATAACAATTCAACAGGTCGTCTAGAATCAAATGGGCCAAGGCTTGCATTTACTCTATTGAATAAATTTGTAATTGTTTCTGTATCACAAAAATTTTCTTTCAAAAATTCAACAATTTCTTGTGCGAACTGGACATCACCTGCAAAAGCTATAGCTGCGTTAGATGTTATAGGTATTATCTTTAATAAAGATTCTTCGACGTAATTACCTTTAACTTTGTCGTGCAGTTGACCAAAGCTTGATGTATTAGTAGTTGGTTCCACTAATTTTGTACACGCTGTGTCCCCTAATAGGTAAATAGATTCGCCGTATTTCCAGCCAATACAGTATGTCATGCTCAACTTTTAAAACACTTTATTTGTTTATTATACAAAAATATAAATGTTATATTTTTTACCCTTTAATACTGTCTTTTTGCTAACCGCCCTATCTGGTTACCCAACTTCCCTGTTTTGGTGAAAGTGAAGCTAACCGGGAGCATCCCAATTTTGCAAAGAGAGGGGGAGAAGGCAAGATTATTCGCGTCTACAAGTAAAACAAAGTTACTATTATAAGCAGAGATTATGAAAAAGCCCAAAAGCCTGATTCTGTCGTGGGGTGAATGATAAGTTGAAGAAAAATGTCTTCCTTTCTTGTGTCCGCCAGTACGATACGCAAGCTTTCTGTCTGTGTAGACAACAACCACCACGTCCACAACATAGAAAGAACAGAGACAAACTAAATTTTTGGGTCTGTTATCTGAGGGGTCACGATTCCAGTGGTGAACCTGTAAATTATATGCACTGGGTTTAATAGTGTCAGTAGGTTTTTCACCAGGACGTAAGAAGAAAGAAATATTCTTTATCCTGACTCCTGACTCCTGAATTCTTAGAAAATTTCTACTCCACTCTTTGCAATTTTGCTACTCTGGGGTCAATAATTTTCTGTCCTAAACTAGCAAATTTAATCGCTACAGTCACTTTATTTCCTTCCCCAAAAATGTGGGTTATTTCCCCAAGTCCAAAGGATTTGTGTAACACTTTTTCTCCTACCTGCCAGCTTTCGATGGTTTCTTGCTGACCAGTTTTTGCAGGTGCAGTTTTAGTAAAAGAGCGACTAACTTTGTTTCTAGTAGTTAATAATTCTTCTGGTAATTCATCTAGAAATTGCGATCGCATTGCGCGTTCTCTATAAGCATACAAACGGCGTTCTCTAGCGTGGGATAAAAACAAACGTTCTTGAGCGCGAGTAATCCCCACGTAACACAAACGGCGTTCTTCTTCTAAGGCTGAAGGATCATCTAATGAACGATTTCCAGGAAATAATCCCTGTTCTAACCCTACTAAAAATACTATCGGAAATTCTAACCCTTTAGAAGCGTGTAATGTCATTAAAGAAACTGCTGTTTGTCCTTCTTTTGAGTTATCTACATCTGGATTTGGACTCAGTGCAGCATTTTGCAAAAATGCTTGTAAGGAAATATCCTCACCTTCATTTTCCTCTTGAAATTGCAAAATGGCGTTATACAACTCATTAACGTTGCTAATTCTATTATCAGCTTCATCTGTACCTTGATTTTGCAAATCTTCAATATAACCAGAGTCTTCTAAAATTCCTTGCAAAATTTCTGAACCAGGAACTTTTGTAATTTGTTCTTGACCTTTTTTAATCATCGCTGCAAAATTATTCACAGCTTTTGCCGAACGTCCAGCTAAGGTATGAACTGATGTTTCATCACTTAATATTTCCCACAAAGTTGTACTTAATTGCTGGGAAGCATTCACTAAAGCGTCAATAGTAGCTTTACCAATTCCACGACGAGGTGTGTTAATAACTCTTAATAAACTGACTGTATCGGCTGGGTTACTAATTGCTCTTAAATAAGCGAGAGCATCTTTAATTTCTTTACGGTCATAAAACTTCATTCCTCCTACAACTGTATAAGGAATTTGATATTTAAATAACAATTCTTCAAAAGGTCGAGATTGAGCATTAGTCCGATAAAGAATGGCAAAATCACCCCAGTTTAATTCCGGGTTTTGATGTTCTAAGGTGCGAATTTGATTGATCACAAAAGCAGCTTCTGCTATTTCATCATCAGCTTGATGACAATAAATTTTTTCACCTGGATCTCGTGTAGCTTTGAGAATTTTATCAATGCGTTGGGTGTTATTTTCAATCAGTTCATTAGCAGCTTGGAGAATATTTTCACAAGAGCGATAGTTTTCTTCTAATTTCACCATTGAGCGAGTATCATCATCAGGTAAACCATCACCAAAGTTTTCCTGAAATTCTAACAAAATGGTGAAATCTGCCATTCTAAAGCTGTAAATTGACTGGTCAGCATCACCGACTACAAAGACAGAGCGATTTTCCCAGTTCCATTCATGTTTACGCTCTTCACCATTTGTCACCAAAAGCTGAATTAAATCATACTGGGTGCGGTTTGTATCTTGATATTCATCAACGAGAACATGACAAAATTTGCGATGCCAATAAGCTAATACTTGCTCATTTTGCTGAAATAATCTAGTGGGAACGAGGATTAAATCATCAAAATCAAGGGCGTTATTTTGTGATAATCTATCTTGATAGCGATTGTAAACATCAGCTATTACACGTCCGCGATAATTAGGTTGTTCACGCTCAAATTCTTGGGGTGAAAATCCTTGATTTTTGGCGTTGCTAATAGCGTAACGGACTGATTTAGGTTCAAACTTTTTGTTATCTAGATTTAAATCTTTAGTAACTATTTCTTTGATTAAACTCTGCACGTCAGATTCATCAAAAATGGAAAAGTTTTTATTCCAAGTTCGTCTTTTTTCATCTTGATATTTTTCAATATCCCAGCGGAGAATCCGAGAAAATAAACTGTGAAAAGTGCCACACCACATATCTTTGATGATGGTGCGGTAAACTTTTGATTTTAACTGGGTTTGTTCATATTCTGGTAATAAATCAAACTTTTTACCGTGCTGATTAATTGCCAAATTTTCGGCAAATATCCTTTGAATTCTATCCTTCATCTCCCGTGCAGCTTTATTAGTGAATGTCACTGCAAGGATATTTTCAGGATTGACACGGTGTTTAAGAATCAAGTTTGCAATCCGGTAGGTAAGCGCACGGGTTTTACCGGAACCAGCACCAGCAACGACTAGCAACGGGCCGCAGTAATGTTCTACGGCTTGACGTTGGCTAGGGTTAAGGTGGCTAAGGAAATCAATGTTTGTCGTCATGGATATGGAAGGAAGATGCGGTAACATCTATAAATTGTAGCTATTGGTCAGGGTACAATATCCTGAGGAAAGGTGGGTAAAGAAATATCATCTGTTTACTGCTAAACCCCTACACTCATGCTACAAACTACCTCTGGTTTAGATACCGCAAGAGTGTCAATGTTGCACTGTCAATGGTAAACTTACCTTAAAAGTAGAGCCAATACCAAGCTGACTACTGACAATAATCTCTCCTCCCATCATCTGGCAAAAATGACGGCTAATGGCTAATCCCAAGCCAGTACCACCATATTTCTTGGTAGTTGAAGCATCACCTTGTGTAAAGGGTTTAAATAACTGCTGTTGCTGACTGGGTGACATTCCAATACCTGTATCAATCACAGTAAAAGTAATCACACCTAAAGGAGCTTCTTTTAATACGTTTGTATTCTCATTCTTGACAACTAGCGTTACTTTACCGTTTGTGGTAAATTTAGCTGCATTGCTGAGTATATTTAATAATACCTGTCGCATTCTAGTTTGGTCTGCATACATTGTTCCCAATGGAACATCACAATCTAAAACTAATATATTGCCATTTTTTTCAATTGCTGGTTTAACAGTGAGAACTACATTATTAATCAAATTTATAATTTCAAATGTCTCTGGGTAGAGAGTCATTTTCCCAGCTTCAATTTTTGACAAATCGAGAATGTCGTTAATCAGTTCTAGTAAATGTCTACCAGCAGAATTGATAGTTTCTAAATCAGCAATAAAATCTGGGGAGACACCGACATCGATCGCATCATCTTGTAATAGTTGACTTAAACCAATTACTGCATTTAACGGTGTGCGTAACTCGTGGCTAACATTTGCCAAAAATTGGCTTTTAGCTTTACTGGCTGCCTCCGCTAATTCTTTAGCTTGTTGTAGCTGTTTCGTTCGCTCAGATACTCGCTCAATTAAGCGATTTAAAGATTTAGCAAGTAAGCCGATTTCATCATCGGTGGTGACAGGAGCGCGTAAATCAAAATTAGATTTTCTGGCTACCTGTTCAGCTACTTGAGTTACAGTAATGACTGGTTCTGCGATCGCTCGACTAGTACGCCATGCCATAATAGCAGCGATCGCTACAGATAGGAGCATACTGGCTATGACAATAAATCTCTCGACAAATCTAGCTTGCTCTACATCTCCCCGTCTTTCCCGCTCTTGTGATTGAGCAGTTTGTAAAATCTTCGTTAATTGATCCGATAAACTATTCAAATTATTGACTGTTTGACTATCCATAACAGCCAGCAACTTCTCTCGCGCTATGTCTAATTGTTGTGGCTGTACGCTTTGAAGATCAAGTTGCTGTAAAATATCCTCTATTTGCCGAATATAGTCTTCTAAGTTAGTTGAATAATTTAATAATAAAGTCTGTAAAGTAGTTCTGTTTGCAGCTAATATCTGAGGATTACTATCTATATATAGAGAGATGTTTTTTTCTATCTTCTGTGCTTGAGCAACAGACTCAATAAATTCACCTTTTTTATTGTTGAGCTTTCGTGCATCTCCCAACACAGCCACTAAGTTAGAACTATGTAATTGTGCCTCAATTACTGCATCTTTATAATTGTTTAATAATTGTTCTTGTTGATAAGCCTGGTTAAATTGCCTGACCTCTCTTCCCCGGTAATAGTTAGCCAGCACCAATCCAGTCAGGGAACCAAAAAAGCCAATTGCAATAGCCAAAAAGTAACCATAACCAATTTTCTGATGGATGCGCCAAGAACTGGCCTTAAGCTTCCCACGGGAGGGAAATTCTATAGTTGGGAGTTCTTCTATTTTTGGCTCTTCAGTTGACACTTTTTTGATTTGTAAATTTTTGCCAACAAGGGTTGGTTTTTCATCTGGCATCCCTACAATTTTTTTACCCTCTCACCAATATTACCAACCCAGTCTAGCTTTTATAATCAGTGGGAATATGATTAACATTAACATTATCCTCTTTGATAATAGGAATAAATCATTTTTCACAAAATAATAGTTTAGACTTATACCAAGACTGAATTATTCATGCTTATTCTCTCATCAGGATGAATGCATATCATAAAATGTCTTTAATGTCTAGTCTATCTGAACAGACAAAACAATTGTTACATATTAATATCAATCTGAATAAGTTAATTGACGAATGCGGCTGAAGATAGCTTTAATATCAGATAAAATCAGCGTTTAAACTTGTATGCATCAGAGGTAGACTAATTTTTGCATGATTTGTACTTCGATGAGTACGATGATGAGTAACTGACATGGCATGGGATCATCACAACCTGAGAATTACAGTTAATTTACAAGACAGAACTCAGAAAGTTGATTTTAATATATCCTGTCACCTTTTGACTTCTATCTCCCTACTGACTTTCTACCTTGTAGTTGATGCAGTATCTGTAACAGGAAAATTATGGTTATAGGACACTAAAAATCCTTTGTAACCTAAAACCAATCTTGCTGATCCAGGAGTCCATTGCCTACTCAGCATCCTTGTGGTTGAAATTGTGCGGATTAAGAAAACTCGACTATCAAAATTATAGGAGTGAAAATGCAAGAACCAGAATATACAACAGAAACCAAGTCAAAAGAGACAACAATCCCAGATATCAACAACCAAACAGGAAGCATTACCAAACTCCAGCCTCCTGTACAGTCTCAAGAGCAATGGATGAAATATGGGCAACAAATTTCTGGCTTTTTAGGCACATTGCCTGACTATCTAGGCAACTTCTTTAATCAATACAAGCAGCCTATAGTTAGCCTAGGGTTAGTGATTACAACAATTGTTGCAGTTAAGGTACTATTGGCTGTACTAGATTCTCTCAATGATATTCCTTTGGTAGCACCTACCTTTGAGTTAATTGGGATTGGTTACTCTGCCTGGTTTGTTTATCGTTATTTGCTCAAAGCCTCTACTCGGCAAGAGTTAACTGGTGAAATTACCACCCTCAAGTCGCAAGTTATTGGCAAAGACACTTCAGAATCTTAAGGAGTCAGGAGTCAGGAGTCAGGAGTCAGGAGTCAGCCCTTCGGCTTGTCTTCGACACACTACGTGAACGCTCAGGGCAAGGAGTTCAGGAGTAGGGGCGTGCAATATGCCCTTACTTACGCCACGCTATCAGGAGAAAGAGTTAATTTTTCTCCCCCTGCACCCTGCACCCCGCCCCCTGCTTTCTGCTACTCTTCTCCTCAAAGCACTCGTAAGATACTAGGAATACTGTCTATTGCTTCTAGGGTTTGAATTTCGGCTAAAGCTTGTCTAAAGTCTCCTTCTCGGACATCGTGGGTGACAACCACAATCTCTGCGAGTTTTTCCTGAAAGCCTGTTTGTACTACTGACTCTAAGCTCACGCCATATTTACCAAAGCAAGTACCCAATTTACCAATTACACCTGGTTGGTCTTTTGTCAAGAAACGCGCATAAAATCGGGTTACTAGTTCGGAAATTGGGGAAATTTGACAGTAATCTTGATGTCTACAAGCTAATAAGGGATTGGGTTTGGGCGTATTAGTTTTGAGAGTGGCGACAAGATTCAAGATATCAGAACAGACAGCACTAGCGGTAGCACCCGCACCCGCACCAGGCCCAAAAAACATGACCTGGCCAATGGGTTCTCCTTCGACAAGAATGGCGTTATAAACACCGTTAATATTAGCTAAAGGATGAGTTTGCGGAACTAGGGTAGGGTGAACTCTGACTGATAGTTGAGAGTTATCACTAGTTTGAACTTTGGCTATAGCTAATAATTTAATCACAAATCCTAATTTGGCAGCGTAGGCAATATCTGTCTTTGTAACTTGACGAATGCCTTCACAATAGACATCTGGTAAGTTGATTCTGCCACCAAAGCCTAATGAAGCCAAGATCGCAATTTTATCTGCTGCATCTAAGCCATCGACATCAGCAGTTGGGTCAGCTTCAGCATAGCCTAGTTGTTGGGCATCAGCTAAGACATCATTGAAATCGCTACCTTCTGTTTGCATCCTTGTCAGGATGTAGTTAGTTGTACCGTTCACAATGCCAGTGACGGCATGAATTCGGTTGACACTTAAAGACTGTTTGAGGGGTTGAATGACAGGGATACCACCGCCAACAGTGGCTTCTAACATCACATATACCCCTGATTCGTTGGCAGCATTGAATATTTCTGCTCCAAATCGGGAGATTGCGGCTTTATTTGCGGTGACTACGTGTTTACCATTTTTAATAGCGGTAAGGATGAGTGTTCTGGCTGGTTCTAATCCTCCCATCACTTCAACAATTATATCTATCTCTGGATCATTGACGATCGCTTCTAAATCGGTTGTCACTAACCCTGTAGATAATTCTACTTGACGGGGTTTGGAGAGCGATCGCACTCCCACCCGATATATTTCTAGCTCTTTTAACAGTGGATGACGGCCAACGCTATCTTGTAACAGTTGTACAGTACCTGTTCCCACTGTACCTAATCCAAGTATTCCTAGTTTCACACCCACAGATTTTGCACCCAATTCATTTTTAAGTGCCTCGGCTTAGAGTGCAGAGTGCTGAGTAGTAACAAGTATGGAATACTTTACCTCCCAGAACTGAGAACTCTTTCCTCAGCTATTTATATAAAACAATTGTAGGCAGAGCTTATGCCCTACCTACTGATTATCCTTTGTCTAATGACCAATGATCAATGACCAATGACCAAATTAGTATGTTTCTACGTGCCAGCGATGTGCTTTTTTGAGATCCTTCTGGTAACTACTCCAAGTCACACCTTCCTTAGCAGCAGCAGCAGTCAAAGCTGCATCAATACCATCTTCCATACCGCGTAAACCGCAAATGTAAGTGTGGGTTTTTTCCTTTTTAATCAATTGCCACAGTTCATCAGCGTGTTCTGCCACACGATCTTGGATGTACATTCTGCCACCTTCGGGGTTTTTCTGTTCCCGGCTGATAGCATAGGTGAGGCGGAAGTTATCTGGATACTTTTGTTGCATTTCTTCCAGTTCTTCCTTGTAAAGAACGTTAGGAGTTGTGGGTACTCCGAACAACAACCAAGAGAATCCCTTAAATTGGTATTCTGGATTAGCTGCTCTTTCATTATCCTTAAACATCCGCCACAGATAAGCCCGCATAGGAGCGATACCTGTTCCTGTTGCTAACATAATTACATTAGCTTCAGGATCTTCAGGTAACAACATTTCTTTACCTACAGGCCCTGTGATTTTTACATCATCACCTGGTTTTAGCTGAGTCAGATAAGTAGAGCAAACACCGTAGATTGTTTCGCCACTTTCAGGGTGTTTGTACTCTAATTGGCGAACACATAGTGAGATTGTCTTATCATCTACATCATCGCCATGACGAGTTGAAGCAATCGAGTACAGTCTGAGCTTTTCAGGCTTACCGTTTTTGTCAACACCTGGAGGAATAATACCAATACTTTGACCTTCGATATACTTCAAGTTGCCAGTAGAAAGGTCAAACTTTAAGTGCTGAACAATACCGATACCGCCTTCTTTAACTAACGGTTCATTCGAGATACACTTACCAATAAACGGAGCGTTAGGACGGTAAGTGTTTACAGGAACATCAGCGTGTTTGGCTTTCCCTTGAGTCATGGTGTTGCCTTTTTTATCCTTAGCAGGTGATTTAGCGAAGCCTTTGACTTCACTATTAGCATTCACAGGTGTGGCTTTACCATTTTCCTCACTGTCAGCATTCACTGGTGTGACTAACTTGCTTACTTCACTGTTAGCGCTCACTGGTGTGACTAACTCGCTTACTTCGCTGTTAGTAGTTTCCACAGCAGTTTTACCATTGACTGGTTCTAGAACTGTTATAGGGTGAATACTAACAATTTTGCCGCCTAGCCGAGTGATCCGTCGCATTTCTTGATTCATGCGGTTGTAAGGCACTCTGATGAACACACTGCCACTTTTACGAATTGGGTAGTCCGTTTGATCAGTTTCTTCGCTCTGACGCAAACCAACCACTTCGTAAACGAAGACGCGGCTACCTGATTCTATATTGGCAGCACCCTCAACAGCACCTTGATTGTACATTCTTTCTACCACTCCGATATTTACTTAACCGTTTATCAAAAAAAACATTCCCATCCTATGCCAGCTTTAGTTTACCGGATTTTCGTTGCACAAAACTGGCCGTCTGGGAAAACGGCATCATTTAATGATGCCTTGCTAAGTACACTCGGCCAAGACATATAGGTATGGTAAAAAACACACCTGTTCACCTTCTAAAGTAGAGGATAAGTCTTGGACAGAATGTTAATAGTGAATCAATTTAATCTTTTTTTTCGTGAACTATCTTTTCTAGATAAATATCCACTCAACCAGCTTTATCTGCTTTTAGCCCTGATCTATTAGGAAGTTAGTTCACCGCAATAATAGATTTTACACCTGATTAATATAACAGGTTTTACCACAAAATTATGTCCCGTTAGACTCAGGGCTATGTCCAAAGTGTTACATATATTTATCTTCCTACAAAATTGTCTTTCTACACGCTTGATGTAATATTTACAGTATTATTACTTATTGACAAAAGCTGCATAATCTTAATGAGTTAAAAATAGAACCCAAAAAAATTATTCATTCTGAATTGGTACACCAATAGATTATTTTTAACAGCAAATCTTGTTACAGAATGCATCTTTCTGTTAAAATCTAATATATCACTAGGATTAAATACTTACCAGCCAAGAGTCAGGATAGTTCCAATAAGTAACAAATATAACTTTGTTGCCAACTAGCCTAATATACTAATTTCGTGCTGGATAGCAAGAACACAGGACATTATCATTGAGGTAAATACCTGGCTTCAAAAATCTGCTGTGTGAAAAAAAATATTGATTGACATTTAGTATTTAGAGGAGATTTATGACTAAGCCGGAACGCGTGGTACTGATTGGAGTAGCTGGAGACTCTGGATGCGGTAAATCTACGTTTTTGCGTCGATTGATAGATTTGTTTGGTGAAGACCTGATGACAGTCATCTGTTTGGATGATTATCATTGCCTAGACCGCAAACAACGCAAAGAAACAGGGATAACGGCACTTGACCCCAGGGCTAACAATTTTGACCTCATGTATGAGCAAATTAAAGCGCTAAAAGAAGGTCAAGCAATTGATAAGCCGATTTACAACCACGAAACCGGCCTACTAGATCCAGCAGAACGGATTGAGCCAAACCACATTATAGTAGTTGAGGGGCTGCATCCTTTATATGATGAACGAGTCAGAGCCTTAATTGATTTCAGTGTTTACTTTGACATCAGCGATGAAGTTAAAATTGCCTGGAAAATTCAGCGAGATATGGCGGAACGAGGACATCGTTATGAAGATGTCTTAGCACAAATCAACTCTCGTAAACCCGACTTTGAAAAGTTTATCGAACCACAAAGAGAATTTGCCGATGTGGTTCTGCAAGTATTACCCACAAACTTAATCAAAAACGACACAGAGCGCAAAGTTTTAAGGGTACGTATGCTGCAACGGGAAGGTAAAGAAGGCTTTGAGCCAACCTACCTCTTTGATGAAGGTTCAACCATTCAATGGACTCCCTGCGGACGTAAGCTCACCTGTTCTTACCCTGGAATGCAACTATACTACGGTTCCGATGTTTACTACGGTCGTTACGTCACCGTGCTAGAAGTAGACGGTCAATTTGACAACTTGGAAGAAGTAATTTACATCGAAACTCATTTGAGTAATACATCTACCACGTATCAAGGTGAGATGACACACTTGTTACTTCAACACCGTGAGTATCCAGGCTCCAACAACGGTACTGGTTTATTCCAAGTGCTGACAGGGTTGAAAATGCGGGCTGCTTATGAGCGATTGACAGCTAAAGAAGCAAAGTTAGCAGTTCAAGTCTAAAGCAAGCAATGTTTGTGAACACAAAAGGGGGACATCTATGGGTGTACCCCTTTTTTTTGTATATGTAAAATCAATCTCATGTTTGGCAGCTTTCTACTAACCCATTTTTTTTGTAAATGTGTAAATCTTGTTATGATTTCATAAATTAGTATGAGTAACTGAACTAAATACTCTTTTTTTAGTCAGTGATCAAAATTCTTCAAGGAGGAATTTCCATTGTCTCGTCGCTATTTATTTACCTCTGAGTCCGTTACTGAAGGTCATCCAGATAAAATCTGTGATCAAATTTCAGATACCATTCTCGATGCTCTACTGACACAAGACCCGACTAGCCGGGTCGCGGCTGAAGTAGTAGTTAATACTGGATTAGTGCTAATTACTGGTGAAATTACTACCAAAGCCAATGTGAATTTTGTCAATTTGGCACGGAAGAAAATTGCTGAAATTGGCTATACTGATTCAATTAACGGCTTTTCTGCTGATAGCGCAAGTGTCTTAGTAGCTTTGGATGAACAATCACCTGATATTGCTCAAGGTGTAAATACTGCCCAAGAAACTCGCGCTGAGGATAGTGAAGAACTATTTGATCAAATTGGTGCTGGTGATCAAGGTATCATGTTCGGTTTTGCTTGCAACGAAACACCAGAACTGATGCCTTTGCCTATTAGTTTAGCTCACCGCATTGCCCGAAGACTGGCAGCAGTAAGGAAAACAGGTGATTTAGCTTACCTGCGTCCTGATGGAAAAACCCAAGTCACCGTCGTCTATGAAGATGGCAAACCAGTAGGTATCGACACAATTTTAATTTCCACCCAGCATACACCTAATATTGGGGATATTACTGATGATGCTGCGGTGCAAGCTAAGATTAAAGAAGACTTGTGGGATGCAGTGGTAGTACCTGTTTTTGGCGATATTGAGATTAAGCCAAATCAGGATACACGCTTTTTAGTTAATCCTACTGGTAAGTTTGTTATTGGTGGACCTCAAGGCGACTCTGGTCTAACTGGACGGAAAATTATTGTCGATACCTATGGTGGTTATTCACGACATGGTGGTGGTGCTTTTTCTGGTAAAGACCCCACGAAAGTAGACCGTTCTGCTGCTTATGCTGCTCGTTATGCGGCAAAAAATATTGTGGCAGCTGGGTTAGCGGAAAAATGTGAAGTCCAGTTAAGTTATGCCATTGGTGTAGCCCGACCGGTCAGCATTTTTGTGGATACCTTTGGAACTGGTAAAGTGGATGACGAAATTTTACTGGAATTAGTCAAAGACAACTTTGAACTGCGTCCAGCAGGAATTATCCACACTTTCAATTTACGCAACCTACCAAGTGAACGAGGCGGACGTTTTTATCAGGACATCGCGGCTTACGGTCACTTGGGACGTAGTGATTTAGATTTACCTTGGGAACGTACCGACAAGGTAGATGTGTTGAAAAAAGCTGCTAATAAGTCTCTTTCAGAAGTTGTTGCTCAGGCATTAAGTTAAAATCGGGTGATTTGAGATTACAACTAAAACCAAAAAACCTCTGCTTTTGTAACTATCAAGCAGAGGTTTTATATGTGATTATTGCTTTTTTAAGTACTAGTCACCCCTAAAATATCAAGGAGTTCAACCTAAACTTAATCCCAATCAGGTATTTCTGCGTCTTCACCACCAATACCGATACCAGTGTTATATATTTCCGCATCAGTAATAGTTAAGTCATTCATTGATGCTTGATACACGTTGGAATCGTTAATAGTCGCACTGGTGAGGTTTGCACCATTGAGATTGGCTTGCTTCAAATTCACGTTCGTGACAAAAGCTGATGTTAAATTAGCACCTGCCAAGTTTGCTCCAGTTAGGTCAGCACCTTCAAGGTTAGCATCTTTCAGGTTAGCTCCTTGGAGATTTGCTCCTCGTAAGTCTGCACCAATTAAATGAGTACCACTGAGGTTAACTCCTGATAGCTGACAATTTCTACATTCCCCAGTTGACAATAGCTTTTGTAGGTCTTGTGTATTCCCAGCTTGAACTGAGTTAGCTAAAAATAGGGGAGTGACTAAGGCTATAACTGCTAATAGCTGACGTTTCATAAAATTTCCCCCTTAATAATGGAGTAGCGTCCGTTCTTTCCCTCACGACTCCATTATCTCACTAAATGGCTAGAATATGTTGATTTACCTCACAAGCTAGATGTGATGTTTTAGCAATTGGCTAGTCAGGCTATAACTATTACTAGCGTTAGGTTTGAACTATGTCTGGGTACTGAAATTAGGTAAATTAATTCTGTTAAATTTAGTGTTAAATATTTTTAAGTTGCATCATACAGCATAGTTTGGCTTGAGTAGTAAATGAGTATTTTATCCTAGTAAAAAGCTTATAGATTTAAGAGATGGGACTGTTTTTTTGGAGGAGAAATTCTTGCATATACTTTGTAACTAATTCTGGCTGTTCTTGCTGAACCCAATGACCAGAATTAGGAATATATTTGATTTGTAAATTCCTGACATATTCTTGAGTGCCATAGGTGAGTTCTTTACCCAGTGCAGTGTCGTGTTCTCCCCAAATCATCAAGGTGGGAACTTCGAGAATACTCCAATTTTTGTTGAGGAGGCGCTGTTGAAAAATATTGCGATAATAGTTCAACATAGCTGTGAGTGCGCCACGTTTAGCGGCAGCATCTTTGTATGCTTCAATATCTGCTGTGGTGAAGGCGTTTTTATTGAAGGCTGTACCTTGAATGGCTTTGGCTATGGCTTCATAGTCTGAGGCTTGGAGGAGTAGTTCGGGAATAAAAGGGAATTGAAATAGGAAAATGTAGTAGCTGCGTAACAGTTGCTGGGGAGTGGTTAAGCCTTGAGAAAATTTGGCGGGATGGGGGAGGTTGAGTATAATTAGTTTTTCTACCATATCTGGGTGAGCATAGGCAAAATTCCAAGCGATCGCACCACCCCAATCATGACCAACTAAAACACAACTTTCGTATCCTAATCCCCGCACTACTCCCTCAACATCTTTAACAAATTCATCCATAACATAAGCCGATTGTGCTTGGGGTTTATCGCTATCGTTATAGCCACGTAAATCAACAGCAACAACCTTAAAATTTTGAGAAAATTCAGGAATTTGATGTCGCCAAGAATACCAAAATTCAGGAAAACCATGCAGCATTAACATTAAAGGGCCTTCCCCTTCGGTGACATAGTGCAGTTTAATATCGTTGGTAGTTATATAAGCGTGTATCCAAGAATCTTCGATAATAGACATAGAATTAAATTTGGTTAAAATTATTGAAATTGTTACCAAAAGCGATCATACAAAGTATTCTTCAGGAACACATCTACTAAAAGTCAGGGTGTAAATGAGTCAAGTAGAAATACGGGGTGTCTGGTTAAGCACAACTGATAGTCAGGTTTTCAAATCCAGACAAAGCATTGCTGAAGCGATGGAATTCCTAGCTGAAACGGGATTTAATGTCGTGTTTCCCGTTGTTTGGCATAAAGGTGTCACCCTGTATCCTAGTCCTACAATGTGGAAAATGTTTGGTATAGAAATTGACTCAAATTTTCTAGGTCGTGATCCTTTAATGGAAGTAGTGGAAGAAGCACGACGAGTGGGTTTAAAAGTCATACCCTGGTTTGAATATGGTTTTGCCAGTTCTTACAATTCAAATGGTGGGATGTTATTAAAGCAAAAACCTGAATGGGGAGCCTATGATTACCAAGGTAATTTATTGCAAAAGAATGGGTTTGAATGGTTGAATGCTTTTGATTTTCAAGTGCAAGAATTTTTGTTAAATCTAGTTTTAGAAGTCGTAAAAAATTATGACGTTGATGGTATCCAAGGAGATGATCGTTTCCCAGCTTTACCATCTGAAGGAGGTTATGATCAAGGAACTGTAAACCGCTACCGCCAACAATTTCAAAAAAATCCACCACGGAACCACAAGGATAAACATTGGTTACAGTGGCGGGCAAATATTTTAACTGATGTTTTGGCACTGCTTTATCAGGAAGTGAAAGCGATAAATCCTGATTTATTAGTGTCAATGGCTCCTAATATTTATGATTGGGGATTGCAGGAATATTTGCAAGATTCACCAACTTGGTTAAAGCGAGGAATTGTTGATATTATTCATCCTCAAATTTATCGTCGTGATTTTCTCAGTTATAAATGTATTATTGACAGGTTAGTAAATGAGCAGTTTACAGATGCAATGTTACCAAAACTCGCGCCAGGAATTTTAATCAAATTAGGAAAATATTGCATTAGTCCAGATTACTTTTTACAGGTGATTGAATATCATCGTCAATTGGGAATTAATGGGGAAGTATGCTTTTTTTATGAAGGTTTGCGAGAAAATAATAATCAGTTAGCGAAAGTATTAAAAAAGGGACCCTATGCTCAGTCGGCTTCGTTTCCCAAATTGGCAGATTTACAGAGTTTTGGTATGATTCATAGCAGGTCTACTTCTATTTTGCAGAGATTAGAAAAACGGTTGAGAAAATTTTTTAAGGTATAAAATCAGTGGTGAAATTCCAAATAGAACAGATTATTGAAATTCTCCAACAGGATTTACCGACATTGTTTGAGAAAGATATTTCTTATGATATTTATACACAGGATATCTTTTTTCGTGACCCGGTAAATAAATTTAAGGGTAAATTGAATTATCGGATTATTTTTTGGACTTTGCGGTTTCACGCTCAGTTATTTTTTACAGAAATTGCTTTTGATTTACATGATGTGTCTGAATCGGAGTCGAACACTATTTTAGCTAAGTGGACTGTGCGGGGTGTGTTACGTGTTCCTTGGCAAGCGCGGTTATTTTTTAATGGTTATTCGACTTATAAGTTGAATAATAAGGGTTTGATTTATGAGCATATTGATACTTGGGATAGGAAACCGGGGGAGATTTTAAAGCAGTTTTGGCAGCAGGGTGTATAGTGATGAAAATGCAAGAGCGTAAATCGCTCTTATTCCCCTGTTTTCTCTGTGGTTCGGTAAAAAAGCGATATCGGAAACTACCAAAGTGCGATCGCATAGTTTTATGATCATCAATTATGTGACCTTGATATTACTATGATATATTTTTTACAACACAGAGGAATTTCTCCCTGTTCCTCCGCATTTAAATTTAACTTCTCTGCCAAATTTTAATTGTCTTATCCAAACTCCCACTGACCAACATTTCTCCAGAAGCTGTGAAAGTCAAAGCTGTAACTGTATTAGCGTGACCAATAAACGTACCTAATAATTCACCCGTTTCTAAATGCCACAATTTGATAGTTTTATCAGCGCTACCACTAGCTATAATTTGTTCATTGGGACTGAGGGCTACAGCATACACACCATCTCTATGACTTTTGAGAGTGTGAATTAATTTCCCAGTCTCCAAATTCCAAACCTTGATAGTTTTATCGCGACTACCACTCACCAAAAATTTAGCATCAGCACTAATTGCTAAAGAACTCACAATGTGAGAATGACCCATCAGAATATGTAGAGGTTGTGTATCCTCAACATTTTTATTACTACCTGTAGAAGATGTATGCCAAATTTTAATTTTACGGTAACTACCTGTAATCAAAATTTGCCCATCTTGACTTAACACCATTGAATGAGCAGCTGTATCATCTAAAGATAGAGATTTTTTAACCTGGCGATGACACAAATCCCAAAATAAGATTCTTCTGTCATCGCCACCAGTTGCTATCATATTGCCATCAGGAGTAAAAGCAACACAACGCACACTCCCATTATGTTTATGCAAAATATCAATTAAATCTAGTGCGCCGGTATGCCAAATTTTAATTGTAGAATCTGCACCTACACTAATTAAAGTTTGTCCATCTGCACTAAAAGTCAAGGAATTTACTTCACCTACTAACCCCGATATTACCCAAGGATATTCTGACAAAGTTTCTATTAATTCACCCTTGGTTAGATCCCATAATTTCGTTTCTCCCCGACTACCACTAGCTAATATGGGTACAGTTTTACCATACTGATATCCAGAACTTTCTATTGGCACAGTTTTAACAGTATAAGCTAGGCAGTTAATACCTCTAGTGTGTCCTTTCAAAGTCTGCCAAAATTCCCACTCACCAATAATACTCTTTTGCGGATGGTCTGATGGTAAAGTTTGAATAGTCTCTGATATTATGATCTCATCTGCTATAGGCAGATCATTTTTTTTACCATTGAGCGATTCTAAATACCAATTTAATCCTCCTGCATATAATAAATTGCTAGGAGTTATAGACAGTTTTGGTTCAGTAAATTTTAGTTGATGTGCTGGTAAAAAACCAGCCATGACTGTTTGCTTTTCGTAGCCTAATTTAGTCGTTGCTGGATACAACAAACACAGAAAAATTAAAACTTGGTAATTTTTTACATCTTCTTGAGTGACTGACCAGCGAATTTTATCTTTTTTAATTCCGTTGAAACTTTCTCCATCTGCTACGTGAACTTGAATACTAATTTTGGGGTTATTAGTTAACCAATAAGTAAATTTACTTTCACCACGTAAATTTCCTTCATCATCTAAGACCATATTTTTTAAAGTGTCTTGTGGCACTTTTTTAACCAATTTACCTAACCTTTCTGTCATCAATTGATCGACAATTTGTTCTCGAACCAGATAATCCTCTGCTTGCAGTTGAAAATATTTAGGAAAGGGAATTATCCAGTCTGGTGGTTCAGGATATTCTGGTGGTATTGGTGGCGGATTTTTAGCGAGAATTTCTGCTTGTTGGCGCGAACATTCTACTATTTTTGCCAATGGCTCACCGCAAAATGCTACAATTTCACTATGACAACCTTTTACTTGACCTTCTAGAAGAGAAAGATCAGCAGTTTTAGGTTTTTTCACACGTTGTAAAAAGTCAGTTTGTTGAGCTTTGAGTAAGCTAATCCAATCCATCTGCATGATAGCGGCACAGTATTGCATACTTAAGGTAAATTATACTAAGGCAATTAGTTGGTTTTATAACTTTTACTTAAATAAAAATCCAGTAATTATCACGGTTTTATAGAACACAAATATAAGTTTGTGTTAATGGTAAAGAGACATCTGAATATTCATCAGATATTTCTAAAATTTTCCTAGGGATATTTAGATGGTTTCCATAGATTCTAACTAACTTGGAAAACAAGTTACTGTTTCTAGAGAAACAGTTATGGCAACAAGAGAGGTGTATGTCAGTAAATTCAAATTTTTGATTAGAGAACTCCACAAAAAGAAATGCCCAATGTCATTCTGTTCACGAAGTGTGGCGTATGACTCCTACGTCGTCACGCAAGCTATAGCTATACGAAACGAAGTGTAGTGAAGAATCCTCCGAGATGCTTTGCTACACTCAGCATGACAAAACAGGATCATTTATTTTGTGGCTTACTCTTAGATAATTTTAAAAATTATGCAAAGCAATATATATTAATTATTTGTGTAACTAACGCATCTATCTAGAAAAATATTTATGTTAAACACGTCTTACATTAGGGGTCTTAAACCCTTTCAGTTACCAAAAAGTCCTTCATTCCGTGAAATCCTTAAATCTGTTAAATCAGTGATAAAAAAGGGCAGGTATTAAACCCACCCTCAATATAAATTGTAGTTGTAATTACGAATCAATTACCAATTACTGGCGCACTCAAAGAGACGGTTTCTACTGCTTTTCCAGCCGTCAAAGTGGGTACAGAATCACGCAATCTTGCTGTCAATTGTACAGTTGTAGCGTCGTACATTTGTGTTAGCAACTTGGGATAAAAACCAATCCCGATAATTGGTATCAACAAACAAGCGATGATGAATACTTCACGGGGTTCGGCATCGATCAACGCTTGGTGAGAAACTAATTCTTCGTTTTCTTGACCATAGAAAATTTCTCGCAACATTGATAACAGATAAATTGGCGTTAAAATTACACCAACTGCCATCAAGAAAATAACGATAACTTTGAATGTCGGGTTATAAGCATCGCTAGTAGCAAAACCAACAAATATCATTAATTCTGCTACAAAGCCACTCATTCCTGGCAATGCTAAAGATGCCATTGAACAAGTTGTAAACATGGCAAAAATCTTCCGCATTCTTTTACCAACACCACCCATTTCATCTAGCATTAGGGTGTGTGTGCGGTCGTAAGTTGCACCGACTAAGAAGAACAAACTTGCCCCAATTAATCCGTGGGAAACCATTTGTAAAACTGCCCCACTTAAACCTAAATCGGTGAAGGAGGCAATACCAATGAGAACAAATCCCATGTGGGAAATTGAAGAATAGGCGATTTTCCGCTTGAGGTTACGCTGGGCAAAGGATGTTAAGGCAGCGTAGATGATATTTACTACCCCCAAAACCACTAACACTGGTGCAACGTAAGCGTGGGCATCGGGGAGCATTTGGGCATTCATGCGAATTAAGGCATAACCACCCATTTTTAGCAAAATACCTGCTAGTAACATATGCACGGGCGCTGTAGCTTCACCGTGGGCATCTGGTAGCCAGGTATGGAGGGGTATGATAGGCAACTTGACAGCGTAGGCAATCAGGAAGCCAGCGTAGAGTAAAAGTTGTAAATTGAGGCCGTAGTCTTTGAGGGCGAGCGATCGCATATCGAAAGTCACTGTATCGCCATAAAATCCCATTGTCAAGGAAGACAGCAGAATAAATAGCGACCCGCCAGCAGTGTATAAAATAAACTTGGTCGCTGCATATTGGCGCTTTTTACCTCCCCAAATCGACAGCAGGAAGTATATCGGCACAAGTTCCAATTCCCACACCAGGAAAAATAGCAGCATATCCTGGACAGCGAATACAGCAATTTGACCGCCATACATGGCCAGAATCAAGAAGAAAAATAATTTCGGCTTGAAGGTGACAGGCCAAGCTGCTAAAACTGCCAAGGTGGTAATGAATCCAGTCAACAGAATTAGGGGCATAGACAAGCCATCTGCCCCTACTGACCAGTTCAAACCTAGCTGTGGAACCCAGGGGTAACTCTCCACCAGTTGCAAATCGGGATTGGAGAAATCGTACCCAGTACAAAAAGCGTAAACAATCAGTGCGAAATCTATCAGCCCGACAATCAGGGAATACCAGCGCACTGTTTTGCCGTCTTTATCTGGGATGATAGGAAGTAGTAGTGACGCGGCTATTGGGAACAAAATAATCGTCGTCAGCCACGGAAAATTAGCTATATTCATCACAATCAGTCTGCAATTAAAATCTTGTTTGGCAAAAAGTCACTAGTTATTAACTAACAGCTTTTTGGCAATTTTCTCTTCATTGTTAGGTTGATTTAATTAAATTGGCAATCCCCAATTTTTCTGCGGAAGAGTCTTTTTTGACATATGAGGGTGCAGAATGTAGGTTAGAATACTCCCTGTCCAGTCAAAAATTTACCCAAAAAAAGCCGCTAAACTGGCATTTACGCACTGGATCAGTTCATGTTACACCTGCCAACATCGTCTGACAACTCTGACTAAATGCGATCGCCAAATTAAAATCGCCTAATATTTTTTAGCTTCTTGACTCAGGGAACGAGTGTAAACCTTGGCAGTAAATTGGTCAAGGGTCATCGTACCTAATAGATTTTGAGTATTTTTTAACTGAAATTGAGATGACAAAACTTGTTGAATTTTTTGTTGTTCCCTTTCTACTTCCGCTTCTGTTTTTAAACGTGACCATAAAGGATTAGCACTGTCTAACCAAATGAGCCGAGAATATTTCGTTGGTTCTTCCCTCAGCACTTTTTCTAACGCAGCAGCTAGTTCTGACGGCTTTTGAGAAAGAAACATGACAGGATACTGGGTGGGAATATAATAAGCCACACGCATGACATGACCCCAAGCTTTAGAATTCATAGCAATTAATGTCGGCTGATTTGCGTCTTGGGCAATTAATTCGGCAACTGGACGAAAAACTGAACGATGTCGCAAACTCAAGTCACCAACGCTAATAGTTAAATACACCAACAACACACCAGCAGCTACCAAGGTACGCCATTGTTTAGCAACTGCTTTTTCTACCCACAAAGCTATTAATAATAAACAGCCTGGGACAATAATGATCATTGTCCGTCCAAACCCAAAACCCAAAGTAAACTTTTTAGTGGCGATATCTACTAACAAAGCTAGTAATAACGGTAAAATTCCTAATATTAAAACTGTACCTAAGTTTTTCTGTTCACCTTTTCGCCAGAGATGAATACTCAAGGCTAAAAATAGCAAGATTACCAAACCACCAGCTAAAGTGACGATCATAGGATCTAAACTAATTGCCCAGTCTCCGATAAGTACGTTAGTACCCAAAGTGTTAGTAAAATCCTGTAAGTGTCTTAACAAGGGAGGTAATGTTGACTTGGCGTTACCAAAACGATCTAAATCAGCATTACGTAGTTGCTTGATTGTACCCCACAACACCCAAGGCATGGTTAATAAAACTCCAGCACCTAAGCGCAAACCATGCTGTAACCAATGTCTTCTATCTAAATAGAGTACCAATATTCCTAAAACTATTAGCCAATAGGCATATAAATAAAAAGTCATCAAACCAACCGCACTGGAGATAATTAAAAGTCCATTCCAGAATATCTGACTACGACGACTTTGGGGATTTTGAGAATTTTGTTGTTCAATAAGATGCAGTAGTGACCATGCACTTAAAACTACCCACAATACCAGAGGGGCATACATCCTGAAATTGAGAGAATGAAATAAGTAAAAAGGACTAATTCCTAACAGTGCAGCTAAAAATAATCCACCACGATGTCCTAAAATAAACTTTCCTAAACCATAAGCACCACCCATAGCGGCAATGCTAATTAATGTGTTTAAACTCCGCATTGCTGCTTCACTATTGCCAAAAAGACGCAGCCAAAAATGCTGACTTAAAAAGAATATTGGTGGATGAGGTTCTCCTCCTAATAGACTTTTAATTAAATCCCTGATAGTTAGGAAAAAGTCACGAACACTGGACTCAACAGGTAAACGCAATAAGGATGTATATTCTGCTAATACTACTGGTGCATCTCCAGGCATTTTGTAGGCACTGTTTTTACTGGTAGAAAGCAATAATGATAAAACCTCGTCATACCAAAATTCTCTAGTTCCTAGATTGATAATTCGCAGCAAAACTGCCAAAGCAATAACAATCAGAGATATCTTTTCTACAGATAAAAGATTTTTTAGGTGATTAACTGGTGAGTCTGTTTTCATTTTTTAAATTTACTTATTTTTTATAAATCAGGCTTTTTGTTTATTTTCAATAATCGTTGCTTCTTCTATTCTGTATCTTTTATTTTGGATGATTTTTTTGAGTTGAATAGTTAAATTTTTCTGGTTTGTAGACAATTCTAATTTATCAGGTATTCGTGGGGAAGAAAAACATTTATCATAAACAGGACATATATAAATAAATTTTTCATAGCTTTGTTCATGCAATGCCAAACCTAATTTACTCACATCATCCGGTTGTTTAGTCAGAAAAAAGGTTTTTTGCTTGAAGATGGTTTCAAAACTTTGACCAACATACTGGTTAGCAACAGCTACAATTTTATTACTATCTTTCCGTAAAAAATCAAGTACAGCCAGATTTTCTATTTTGCCTTTCTGGTAACAATTTATAGTACCTTGAATTGTATTGAGGTGAAATCCAAGTATAAATAAAGTTACAAAAATACCGCTGCTAATGTATCTCATCCCAAGTTTTTTAATCTTCCATGTTCTATCCAAACAAGATATGGCGATGAAATTAAGTAATGGGATGAGGATTAATAAAAATCTCGATCCCCATTGCTTACCCCCGTCACTAGGAATGAGTACAGGTACTAGACAAAGGAATAAAATTGATATTAATAATATTTGTCTAATTGCTGGAGTAAAATTGATATTTTTCCTAAATAAAGAAATCACCAAAACTGGAATTGCAAAATATATAATGGGGAAATATTCGAGCAAATCGTTTTTAAGTTCATTAAAAAATTTCACCGATTTTAATAATCTTGCTTGCAGTGAAAAATTTTCTACTACTTGGAAAGCATGAGCGCCTAATGGATGGTTATAAATAAGCTTATTTAAGGCAAAGAAACACAATACAGTTAATATTAGACTAGCAAGAAATATTATTTGTTTACTTTTGATAATAGTTATTAAATCGAGTATATATAGCGATCCTAAATAAGATGTAAACACCCCTTTCTTATCTGCCTCTGCGTTCTCTGCGTCTCTGCGGTTCGTTTTCAAAATTCCGTTCATAAATCCAATAGAATTGCCATATGATATAATAACTAACACAATTACAATAGCCACTAATGCCAGAAATTCGGGTCTAAACCAGACGGATAAACCAATTAATATGCCACTGAAGACTGAATTTTTTGTAGAAAAATCTTTTGCTCCTTTAGTTAACATAATCTGCAACCCATTGAAAGCTAAACATACTGCAAGTGTATGTTCCCAATACATGGCGCTATACATAGTTAATGGAGAAGCGAAGATTAGTGTGAGTAATCCTATGGCTGTTATTAGTTGATTTAGTTTATAAAATTGGCAAATTCGATAAAAACTAAACCAGACTATCCATGTGGAAATTAGAGGAATTATATAAAAACCTCTAAAACCTAAAAGGGCATAAAATGGTGCAGTGACGAGGGGAAATGTAAAGGGAAATGTTATATAGTAAAGATTAGAAATTTTATAGCTAAATGGCGCTTCAAAAGGATATAGTCCATTATTCCAGATTTCATGTACCCATTGTGGTGCAGGCAGGTCTAAATTAAAGTGCAGCTTACCAGAACTAATTTGTTTAGCTAATAATGCTTTGAGTCCACCATCACCGCTATAGTAAATTTCATCTGGGATTTGAGATAGTAAGTATAAGGAAAAAATCACACCAGATAAGATTATTAATAATGGTGCGTTTACTTTTAATTTATACATACGCTAATAAAAGGATGATTATTGTCAATATCAAGCAAATTTAATTATTTTCAGTTTTGGCTACAAACATCTAAATTTATACAAAAAACCAATGAGGCAGATAAATTGCTGCTGATATGTCAAGATAGTAACGTTAGTGTATTATGATTAAGACTTAAAATAGTCAATTTTGTACAAGACTTAGCATAATCAAAAGGTTAGTGTCTAATATAACATTACAAGTTGAATTTTTGAATTTATTGCGAAAATGAAATAAGTAGTTTACGTTTGATAAACTGTGCCTACTATAACTATTGATGAAATTCTTAATTTAGCTTTAGCGGGGTATAATATATCACCTTCTGATGGTGTTGTATTATTGAAACAAAATGACCCAGAAGCGATCGCAGCTATTCGAGCTACTGCTGACCAACTTCGTCGCACTCAAGCTGGTGATACAGTCACTTACGTAATTAATCGCAACATTAATTTTACCAACATCTGTGAACAGCATTGCAGTTTTTGTGCTTTCCGGCGGGATGATGGTGATACTGATGCTTACTGGTTAAGTTGGGCGCAGATTCTGGAAAAATCTACAGATGCGGTGCGTCGGGGAGCAACGGAAATTTGTATGCAAGGGGGATTACACCCACAAGCACAAATTAATGGGAAATCTTTGCCTTATTACCTCAAACTAGTAGAAACCATCAAGCAGGAGTTTCCCCAGCTACATCTACACGCATTTTCTCCCCAAGAAGTCCAGTTTATTGCCAGATTAGACGGAATTACTTATGCAGAGGTGATTACAGCTTTACGTGATGCTGGCGTTGGTTCCATGCCAGGAACAGCCGCTGAGGTGTTGGATGATGAGGTACGCAGGGTACTATGTCCAGAAAAAATTAATACGGCTACGTGGCTAGAAATCGTTAGTACGGCGCACAAATTAGGTGTACCTACCACTAGCACCATGTTATCTGGGCATATTGAAACCCCAGAACAACAAATTGGACATTTAGAAAAATTGCGATCGCTCCAACAAAATGCGATCGAGCAAGAATACCCAGCCAGAATTACAGAATTTATTGTCTTACCATTTGTGGGACAAGAAGCCCCTAAATCCTTACGTCGTCGTGTAGGACGAGATCAACCAGTTTTAAAGGATGCACTATTACTAACTGCTGTAGCGAGAATTTATTTAGGAAATTGCATCCCTAACCATCAACCGAGTTGGGTAAAATTAGGGCTAGATGGAGCGATAGAAGCATTAACTTGGGGTTGCAATGATATCGGTGGCACATTGATGGAAGAACATATCACCACCATGGCCGGGGCTATAGGTGGCACTTGTATGGAAGTTGAAACCTTACAAAAAGCGATCGCTTCCCTAAAAAAACCTTACCAAGAACGGAATACTTTATATCAGAAAAGTGGTAACAGGTAATGGGTAATTGGTAATTGGTAATTGGTAATTGGTAAAACTCTTCCCCTGCTCCCTGCTCCCTGCCTCTTTCCTCTTACCCTATCCCCAGGATACCAATCCGAGATAGGATGGACGTTAATTTACGTATTGTTTTAATTAATGCATATGAAGCGTTATTGGTCGCGTCTACTTGCCCTAGTTTTGGTTCTAAGCATCGGCTTAATGGGCTGTTCAGGTACTCCTGATGGTTTGACTGGGGATTATCGTCAAGACACCTTGTCAGTAGTCAATACAATGAGACAAGCTCTAGATTTATCACAAGATTCCCCAAATAAAGCAGAAATTCAAGCAGCCGCACGTCAAAAAATTAATGACTTTTCGGCTCGCTACCAACGAGCTAATTCTTATGTTTCAGGTCTTAGCTCATTTACAACTATGCGAACAGCCCTCAACGCTTTAGCTGGACACTACAGTTCTTACCCAAATCGTCCCGTCCCTGAAAAGCTCAAAACTCGTCTAGAGAAGGAGTTAAACCTCGTAGAAATAGCGCTAAAGCGTGGTAGTTAACGATCACCTATCTTATTGTCAAGAGCTAAAAATTCAAAGTTCCAAATTTTGACTTTGCATTTTTGACTCTTGGCTACTCCATAAGAAATTTATTTAAACATAGGTTTAAAACTGTATTTTTATCAATAATTTTGGCAACAAAAATAAGAATTTATACGTCTATAAAAATTAGCTTTTATCCTGATTACTCAAATATAAAATTTGAGAAATATTGCTCTTAATTCATTATTTAGAGTCGCTAATTGTTTCGTCAATTTACTGTTGTATATGTCTGAACGTCCCTTGAAATTTACAAAACTAATATTATTTTGTCGAAGTCTGTTCACTGTCCTTTTTAGCAGTAGTTTATTAATTCCCAGCATGGGGATTCAACCAGCAGGGGCGCAAATAAGTCAATATTGTCAGTTATCTGCCAAAGCAATCCAAGAAAAAGAAAACCTCAGGCTGTCAGCACTTAGAGGCAAGAAAGATCACCAAAGCCGCTATCAAAAACTTGTTAAACAACACGCACAAGAATTACAAAATTGCCGCACACGTAATTGGCCTCAAACTCAAGCTATTTGGTTACGTTTGTATCCCTGTGACACTCAGCCGGGAGCAATTGATCAGATTATGGATCGGATTGTCAGCCGTGGCTATAACCAAGTTTATTTAGAAGCATTTTATGACGGACAGGTGTTATTACCAGCAGCAGCTAATCCGACAGTTTGGCCGGCGGTAATTCGGACTGTTGGTGCAGAAAGGATTGATTTGCTAGATGCAGCGATTAAAAAAGGGCAAGAACGTGGTTTGAAGGTTTACGCTTGGATGTTTACCATGAATTTTGGCTACACTTACAGCCAGATTCCTAGTAGACAAGAAGCGATCGCTCGCAATGGTAAAGGCCAAAACAGTATAGATGTTGTAGATAACCGTTCTCAAATATTTATTGACCCCTACAACACCCAAGCAAAAACCGATTACTACCGCATGGTGCAAGAAATCGTGCGTCGTCGGCCAGATGGCCTTTTATTTGACTATGTACGCTATCCCCGACAAGCAGGAAGCGATTCCATTGCTACTAAAGTTTCCGATTTATGGTTATTTACTCCAGCAATCCAAGAAGCTTTATTTCGTCGCGCTAAAAATGCGAAAGGATTGGAATTAATTCGTCGCTTTTTAAGTAGGGGATACATCACCGCAGGAGATATAGGTCAAGTCGATAAACTTTATCCTCAAGAAGGTGAACCGCTTTGGGAAGGACGCAATCTTCCATCAGCGCAAAAGTCTTTATTAACGGCAACCGAAAGACAAAAAATTCTGCAATTAGAATTGTGGCAATTGAGTGTAGCCCATGCTATGCAAGGAATAATAGATTTTGTAGCTTTAGCTAGTTACCCAGCGCAGCAGCAAGGTATTCCTGCTGGGGCAGTGTTTTTCTCCGATGGTAATCAAGCTGTAGGACAAGGTTATGATTCCCGTTTACAACCTTGGGATCGTTTTCCTAGTTCTTTGGAATGGCATCCTATGGCTTATGCAACCTGTGGAAATAATAATGCTAGTTGTATTGCGGCACAAGTACAACGGGTTTTAAGTGCAGCACAACCAGGTACAAATGTGATTCCAGCATTAGCTGGTAAATGGGGAGAATCAATTAGTAATCGTCCATCCTTAGAAGCACAAATGCAAGCACTACGCCAATTTTCGCCTCAACTGAAGGGAGTGAGTCATTTTGCTTATTCTTGGCAATATCCTGAACATGATGGCGATCGCAAATTCTGCCGCAACCAGTAGATACTCCTACTTATCGTTCTATATTTGACTAGAAAATGGCAATAATTGATCAGCGCGAATCTTATGCTCTGGCAGCAGGAGAACCTTTACGACTAGAAATTTCATGGGGATTCTTGAGTCGAGAGATCGTGATTTATCTTGATAATCAGGAAATTGGCAGAATCAAGAGATCGAAAATTACCAAACCCCATGAATTTATCCTCAATGATGACTCTGTATTAACTATTCAACAGATTCCTAGCTTTAAGATTTTAGGAATGGGATTTCAACCATACTTACGTCTCAGCTTAGATGGACAAGATTTACCTGGGTTAATATCTAGCCCTGAACAAAATTTATCAAATGCTTATGGTTGGATAATTCTAGTTGCTCTGATGAAGTTTCTTCAAAGCATTTTATCATTAGGTGAAGGTTTAATCATCCCAAAAACGCTGCAATTACGGGATATATTGGAGTGGCAACAGGGCTTTGGTGGTTCGCTAACTATTGCGTTAATTTTGCTTTTAATTTTTGCTTTATCCAAACAATTTACAAAACAGATGTTAATAGCAGCTCTAGTCGTTATTCTCGGCGACTTTCTACTAGAACTTACCTGCGTGCTAGTTTGTCAGACCACTGTTAAGTTTGGCTTTATGGCATCGGCACAAGGACTAGCCTCTGTATCTCTCTACCAATCGCTGAAAACATTAGGTCACTCTCAATCATCATAATCTCATTTTTAGCAATATTTTGAACACAATAGTGCAAATTCTGCCGCAATCAATAAACTACCAATCACCCAATTGCGTACCCAAAAAATAACGCACATGATCAACAAATGTTGGTCCCGATTGTCGATTTCCATGTCCTAAACCCGGAACTACATAACAATCACCATCAGGGAAACATCGAGCGCAAGCTTGAGCATTTTTAACATTCACAATTGGGTCATTAGCACCTACTAAAAATCTCACCCGTCGAGGTGATTTAACTTGCTAAATATAAGTCATCGGGTTGCAGATTTGAGCATATTTATCAGGGTATTTCAAATCTTTCGCTAATTTGAGCATCTGCACCATCGGTTTTAATTGTGGTTGCACTTTTGCCAAAATATTTTCTGCTAATGTTCCCAAACCAGAAGCAGCTAAATCTGGCAAAATCGAATAACCCCAACTATTAGCAAAAGTTTGGAGATTCGCATGGCCAATTGTACCTAATAACCTTTCCCCAATCCCATGAGCAGTAAAAGCATAGGAACTAAATAAAACTCCCATACTCACCCCAAACAAACCCAAACGCCTATTAAGTCCATATCTTTCACAGCAAAATTGATGGATTTTGGTAATATCTACGGCTGTCTGTTGAAATATTTTCGATAAAAGTTCTGTATTAAATGGAATCCCTCTGTCAACTAAAGGCTTAATTTCGTTTTCCACCACAGCCGTAAATGTTCGCACCAAACTACGTTCACCCGCAAAAGGTGTATCAAATAAAGCCACGGCTATGCCCATCTGTGTCAGCGTTGGGACAATAAAATTATTCCAGCTATATGGCGCACACATCCCCTGTAAGCCAATTATTAAAGGTGTGTCCTGTACAGGTCGATGGCTAGGAAGAAAAACAGCCACGGGAAAACCACTTAATCTGTTATCAATATCCGCTACACCACTGTAAGAGTGTGGTTCATGGAACCAATAGCGATCGCCATTCACACCCTCAACATTAATCGCATCAGCACCGTAGATAGGCATATTTAGCTATTTAATCACGGAATTCCTGTATTTTATACATATACCCAATCAACAGAAGTTTCTGTTTCCAACTGCTGTAAGCAAACTTTGTGAGAAAATTACTCTACTCTTACATACATAATTAATATAGTAACTAATGCAATGGCCTGACCACTTCCCCGAAGGTTGCCCACCAGAAACTGCTCAACCAGTCTTTGGTAATGTTTACCGCCTTGTTGATAACAATCCCTCTACTTATGAGGATTTTCGGTCATGGCGTGAGCAAAATATTAATCAGCCCTGTCCCGAAGGTATCACAGAATGTCAAGCCTGCGGTCTTTCCATTTTTACTTCAGAACAAGGTATCAGGACTGCTCTGAATAGAGTTCCCAGACTTCGTAAGAAAAAAATTGCTGCTGCTAATTTAACTGCTGATTTCGGGGTAATTCTTAACACACCGGCAAGAAACACAGGTACAAATCATCATACTTGGTGGATTCCATCTAATCAACAACCTTGGAAAAAGTTTGAAATTATCAGTGACGCTTCTCCTGAGATAAAATGAGGTATGGTTATGAATTTATTACCACAATCCCCACCTCTAGTAAACCTGGAAATCATTGAAGTTTACGAATATTATGATGTTCCATGCCTGTTTAGCTGTCGCAATACTTCAGGACAGATTTTTTTGGCAGTTTGGATAGATGAAACACCAGAGTTTAAAACTTGGCTTTATGTTCCAATGTCACAACGGAGGGTGGAAAATCTTCGCTCTGGGAATATTGACTTACGTGATGCTTTTGTGAATTCGGAAGACAATTTTGTTTATAAAGCTATCATTCCTTGTGATGCTACTCCTGATAGGATTGAAACTATCTTGTCCAAAAATCTAATTGATGATTGGCTACCATTGCCTGGGGAATTTCTTAATTTTGGCGCTGAACCACTTCCCATTTTTGAAACTAAAGAAGCATCTCGAACTGCAACACAAATTCAACGAGAAGTCCTAAACATAGCATTTCAATTTCCTACCCAAAATGCAACTGAGGCTCCAGTTGCTCGTTTAGGAAGACTGTTAGAGTCATTACAGCACTTGGTTGATGCTGTTGGTCAGGCTATAGATGGTATACCAACTATTACTGGAAAAATCTCTCAATTCATAACCAAAAAAACAGAATTAACTGTACTTGGAACTTTCCCAGGTTCTTTTGGAATAGAACTTGCAGCTTCAGATCAAAGCAATACAGATGATAATTCATTAGCTGGAAAAGCTATGAATCAATTCCTAGAATTAGTAAACCTTAGTAGCGATGCTAAAAATAATGCTCAGGAATTACGTAAGCTACTTTTCAGTTTAAACAGTCGAGCCTCATCTCGATATTGTAACTTTCTAGAGGATTTACTGAAATCAGAAACAAATTTTCGTCTGAACTGGGGTTCACCAAATCAAGAACGAGGAGGGTATGGTGAATTATCAATTTCATCTATAAAAGAAGCAATAGCGGTAATTCAACAGACAGAACAAGAGATAGTAAAAGAGTATGAAATTAGAGGAGAATTGATTGGTATCAATAAGCGTAGTAAAAGTTATGAAATTTTGAATTTACAGACAAATAAAAAAGTTTCAGGTCGTATTATTGATGAAGCTATACCTAGTGCCGAAACAGCGACTATAAGTGAAGTTTATATTGCAACAATCAGAGAAGTTAAGGAAATATCACCTATTATTCCAGAAGGAAAGATGAAGTACAAACTTTTATATCTACGACCTGTAGACGTTGATTAGTAAACAACTAGTACAGCATGGCGTAAATACACATACCGTTTTTAAGCTTTGTAATCAATCAAACTTTTGTGTATTTTAATTGTCTGCTTATTTCTACCATTCTATACTAGCATATTTTATGCCTATCCAAGATAGAAGCATCCCTATTAAATTAACAAACCTCTTTCCTGTTTCTTAGCACGTTTATGTTTATACATCAGTTCATCAGCCAAAGTAATTAAATGATTTAGAGGAACTGGTTCATTAGGGTTATAATCCACCACCCCTATACTCATTGACAAAACAAACGGCTTATCACCGGACTGATTATACTTATCAATAGAAGATTGTAGTCGCTGGATCATTACCTCAACATTGAGGTCGTGACTTTGGAGAAGTAGCACAAATTCATCACCCCCTAATCTGCCCAAAGTATCGGAGCTACGAAAAGTTTGGTTGATTAAATTTGCAGATGCCAATATAGCAAAATCACCAAATTCGTGTCCCAATTGATCATTGATTTGTTTAAGTCCATCTAAATCAATGAACATTAAACAAGTAGGAATTTGAGTTCGTTGGGCTAATTTTAACTGTTGTTCCCCTAATACAAAAAATCCTCTCCGATTGTATAGTCCTGTCAACTCATCAGTTAGAGATAGATGCAGCACTTCAGCTTGAGCAGCTTTTCGTTCTTCAATTTCTTGCTCTAGAGCAATAGTCCGGTCTTTTACTCGCTGTTCTAATTGTGAATAGACTTCTACATTCTCAATCGCTATGGATGTAATATCCGCCAATGCCTGCAACACCTTGACTTCTTCTAAAGTAGGCTGATGGAAAGTTGCCCAATAAGTCCCAATAGCTCCTATTGGTTCTTGAGTGCGGATTGGAACCATAACCATACTTTTGACAAATGTAGGTTGATAGGCAACATAAGGAACACGCTCATCAACACTTACATCTTCAATAATTGCAGGTTGATGGTTCAACATTGCCCAACCACCAATACAAATATTCATAGGAAATCGCTGACCTTTCCAAAGTGGTGCGATCGCATCCTCATCAGCATAGTAACAAAAACCATTGTCTCGAAGTACAAAACTGGCTCCATCTGATGCCGTTAATTCTCGTGCAGCTACCCGCACAATTTCCATAATCCTATCTAAAGTACGGGCAAGAGAAAGGTCTTGAACTACTAATAATAAACGTTCCATTGCCTGTAAGTATTGCCTAGTCGCATTACTTTCTGTATCAAACAGTATTGGACTAGACAATGGTGAAAAAACATTGCTTGTTGTCATGTACACCTCTATAATTTTTCTTGACAAAAAACACCACATATAAACTATGGGTTTTAGTCTCTTGTAGGGTGTGGTTCGGCAAGCTCACCAACCACGTCAGACTCGATAATTTGGCACAAATAACAGATTTTCTCAATCTGACGCACCTTGTTAATATGTTGTCCCCAAAGCCTGTAATAACCAATTATCTTTGATTCATATCATGTCCAATTTCTATAGTGCATAAGTCCTAGACACATTAACAAACAGCTTTTATTGCTACTAGCTCACCTCATACCCATTAGGCTAGTTTAAAGTAAATTTTTTAAAATGGTATAAAAAATGTGTAATCTTTCATGTATCATTTATGTAGTTTTTTGTTGCTATCATAAAATTCACCTCAAAGATACGATTAATTAATACCCTCTAGCGCTATTACATATTTACTTGCGCATATATCATATGGTTACGCGATTGTATTACTTTGTTTCCATCCAGTTATCACCTGCACGCACATCAACCACCAAAGGCACACTTAAAGAAACAGCATTTTCCATCAACGATTTAATTTGTGGTTGCAATTCTTCCCACTCTTGTGGAGGAACTTCAAACACTAATTCATCGTGAACTTGTAACAACAAACGTGCTTGATATTGTTTTAAAACTTTATGTAATTGCGCCATTGCAATTTTGATAATATCAGCACTAGAACCTTGAATTGGTGCATTAGCAGCAGAGCGCAATAACCCCGCATCATAAGCGCCTAAATTCTTTAATTTACTCAAATCAATATCTTCTATATTCCTATTTTTCAACTCACGTAAACTATTACTAGTAAAATCAAAATAACGCCGTCTCCCCAAAATTGTTTCTACATAACCTTGAGAAATAGCTTGTTTTTTAACTTCCTCTAAATATGCAAACACCTTAGGATATCTTTCATTAAATCGCTTAATAAACTCATTGGCAACATTCTTATCTACACCTGTTGAACGTGCAAATTTTAGAGAACCCATTCCATAAATTACACCAAAATTAATTGTTTTAGCAAAACGCCGTTCTTCTGATGTTATTTCTTCTTTTTCAAAAACTAATTTTGCAGTCACAGTGTGAATATCTTCATTTTGTTGATATGCTTTTACTAAAATTTCTTCTTGACTCAAATGAGCCAAAATTCTTAACTCAATTTGTGAATAATCAGCAGCTACAATTAACCAACCTGATTCAGGTAAAAACGCCTTGCGAATTTGACGACTAAAAGCAGTACGAATCGGAATATTTTGCAAATTTGGATTAGAAGAAGATAACCTACCGGTTGAAGTTGCAGCTTGGTTAAAATCTGTATGTAAGCGTTGACTTTTTGGATGTACTAATACTGGTAAAGCATCCACATAGGTAGATTTTAATTTCGATAAAGTCCGATATTCCTGAATCGCATCTACAAAACCAGTTTCATCAACTTCTTGAAGTTTTTCTAAAGTCGCTGCGTCTGTAGAATAACCAGTTTGAATTTTGCGGGAATATTTGGTACTTAATCCCAACTTCTCAAATAAAATATGGCTCATTTGTTTGGGAGAACCTAAATTAAATTTTTCCCCTGCAATTTCAGTTGCTGTTATTTCTAACTTCGCTAATTCTGTTTCCAACTGCTGAGAAAGTTCTTTTAGATAATCTGAATTAATTCTTACTCCTGTATATTCCATTTCTGCTAAAACTTCTTCTAGCGGTTGTTCTACTTCTTGCAATAGTTTATCTAAAGCCGGAGTTTTTTCTAATTCTTCTCGCAATTTTGGTACTAAACCAAATGTTGCATAAACATCCATTCCGCAATAATCAGCAACAGCAGGAATATCTATATCAGCGATGGTTTTACCTTTGGGAACTAAATCTGAATAACTTGTTGCGGTTAATCCTAAATATCGTTGTGATAAGTCAGTTAAATTATGGCTACTATCTGGATTGATCAAATAACTAGCCAGCATGGTATCAAACACCACTCCTGCTAAATTAATTCCCTGACACCGCAGAATTAAACGGTCAAATTTAGCATTTTGTAAAGATTTAGGATAATCAGCACTTTCCAAAATTGGACGTAATGCGTTTAATACCAAATCTTGATTTAAATTATTACCAATTTTATGATTTAAAGGAATATAAGCTACTGCATCAGGTTCTTTTCCCCAACAACAACCAATTCCTACTAAATCTGCATCTCTTGGTTCTAATGCGGTGGTTTCTGTGTCCCAAGCAACGGGTATTTCGGGATTAGTGAATGTTTTTAATAGGTTGACTAATTCAATTAATTTAGCTTCTGTATTAATGATATTTGGTTGAATTGGCGAAGCAGATTGTTTTTTAGCCTCTGCTGTTTCCGCAGCACTGAAGAAAGACAAATCATCATCTTCATTATTAATTGCTTCAGATGTCTTTTTTTCTACAACTTTTCCCCCAAATTTAAGTTGCAGTTCGTTGATTTTATCTAAAAAATTATTAAATTCTAATTTTTCTAAAATAGGGGTAATGATGCTGCTATCAAATCCTGTTAATTTACAATCTTCTAAGTCAACTTCTATGGGGACATCAACAACTATTTGTGCTAAAAATCGTGATTTTTCTGCATTCTCTTTCCCCGCAATTAATTTTTGTTTAATTGTACCTTGAAATTGTTCTAATGCAGCATAAACATTATCCAGAGAGTTATAGGTATTTAGCAGTTTTACTGCTGTTTTTTCGCCAATTCCTTTGACCCCAGGAATATTATCTGATGGATCACCACAAAGTGCTTTGTAATCAACAATTTGTGTAGGTAATATTCCTAATTTTTCTTTAACTTGTTCTGCTCTAAATTCAGTGATGCTATTTGCAGAACGTTTTAATGCATCTGGACTAAAATTTAAAACAGTAATGCCTTTGTCAGCATCAATCAGTTGAAATAAATCCTTATCACCCGAAAGAATTTGCACCCGATATCCAACCGCAGCAGCTTTTTGTGCTAAGGTTCCCAAAACGTCATCTGCTTCATAACCGGGGGCAGTTAAAACTGGTAAATTTAAGCTATTTAGCAATTCTTTTAGGTTTGCTAAGTCAGGAATAAAGTCTTCTGGTGTTTCTGCACGTCCGGCTTTATAAGTTTCGTCAGCTTCATGACGGAAAGTTGGTAAACTTAAGTCAAAAGCTACGGCCATTGCTTGTGGCTGTTGTGTTGTCATTACTTCCAGCAAACATTTAAGAAAGCCAAAACAAATGCTGGTAGGAATTCCCGCTTTTGTGCGTAGTCCTCCATTTTTACCTTTAGCAAAAGCGAAGTAGGAACGATAAGCTAGTGAATGTCCATCTACGAGGATGATGGTGGGACTGGTTGTAGTTGGGGAATCTGAAATCAACTGATTAACCGAATGTTGGGACATACCTATTTTAACTAGTGCGATCGCCTGTTAATCTCTAACTGGAAGTTCAATGCTGGGGAATTTATGCATAAAGCATCTACTACTGATTTATCATCAACTAGCAATCTAGCTCAAGTTGGAAAAGATATTAAACTACTGGTATTAGATATAGATGGTACGATCGCAGGTCACGATAACCAGGTGAGTGAAACTGTCAAGGATGCGATCGCAAAAGTACAAGCAAAAGGTATTCATGTAGCCATAGCCACTGGTAGGATGTACTGTTCAGCTTTGCGGTTTCATCAAGACATTAAATCTACTTTACCGCTTGTAGCCTATCAAGGAGCTTGGATTCAAGACCCAAAAAACCAAAAAATTCATCGTCATTTAGCTGTTCCTAGAGAAATTACCCAGCAATTACTAGACTACTTTGAACAGCCGCAATTACGCACACTTCTTTCTGTCCATTTTTATATCAATGACCAACTCTATGTGCGGGAAATCACTACAGAAACTGAACTTTATGCGGAACGTTGTGGAGTCAATCCTATTCCTGTAGGTGATTTGCGTCAAGTTTTGAATGATGAACCTACCAAAGTTTTAGCTTTGTGTGACGACGCAAATTTAATTCAAGAACTTTTGGGTAATTTACGTCTTCAATACACACCCGCAGAACTCTATATGACAACATCTGTGGCTACTTTCTTAGAAGCAGCTAATCCATTTGTGAATAAAGGAACTGCTGTCCGTTACCTCGCAGAAGAACTGCTGGGACTAGAAAGAGACAATGTGATGACTATTGGGGATAATTTTAATGATGTAGAAATGCTGGAATATGCAGGTATTGGTGTGGCTATGGGTAGCGCTCCAGATCCAGTGCAAGCGATCGCTAATTGGGTAGCACCAAGCGTAGAAAATCATGGGAGTGCGATCGCTATAGAAAAGTTTTTGCTTTCCTAGCAAAATTCGCTCAATTACTACTCATAGACATCAGAAAGGACACCGACGACTGGCCGTGTTTCGTCTCGGTGTCCTTGCTGGTTCGCTCCTCACACACCTGATAATATAGCTGAGGAGATGCATTGCGTCAATAGCTGTAACTAAAATTTATTAGGTAGAAAAGGCAAAATCATAACTCTAGAGGTGCAAAAACCCTCAATTTTGTTTCTAACACAGACCTTAAAACCAACTGAGTAGCTATCAACAATCCCAGTCTAGCTTGGGCTAACTCCAAGGAATTAATTTTCACATCACCCCAAATCCGACAATTACACCAGAAGCTCTCAAAAGCTTGGCTCAATTTCAGTGCGGCTTTTTCCCAGTTAACAGAACTTTGAGAATCAGGAAATACCAAATCGTCTACTACTTTTACCAAGTTATGAATCAGACGAACCTCATCTGGTTGATGAAGACATAGTTTTTGATCAGAATTTAACCAGGGTATAGCCTGTGCAGACAAGACACACCCAACATCAACCCGATTATCTACAAGTTGAATCAATCCCTCTCGGTGAGCTAATCGTAATAACGAACAACACCGTGCATGAGCATATTGAATTGGAAAGAATAGTTTACTTATATTTTCCAGAAGGGAGGAGGCAGAAGAAGCAGAGGGGCAGGGTGCGGGGTGCAGGGGAGAGGTATTTTCACCCTTGCTCCCTGCTTCCTGCTCCCTTTCCTCTTCCCAGTCCCCAGTCGTCAGACTATGTAACCAAGCAGCTAAAGTAGGATAAGTTAGTTCTATATGAATTAAACCAGGGGGGACTATTTTAACGCTAAAAATTTTACTGCAATTTGCCGATAAATAACCAGCAAGTTGCTGGGCAATAAACATCGCTTTTAAATTATCAGATAGAGAAAGTTTTATAGCTACGCTAGAAATATATAAAAATTTTTCACTATCTCCACCTTGATATAGAGGAAATTTTCCCTTTCCTATGCCTAGAATTTCCTCATCCTTAGTATAAACACTTAGAAATTTCACTAAATGGATATATACTAAATGTTTAATTGAGGTATACTTCTTAAAAAGTAGCCAATGATGCACGTAGTTGTTTGGGGAACTTTTTCGATTATCACCATTTTATCCTGTTCCATCCACCTTTAGATAGAAGTTTAGTCTAGGTAAAGAAAAATGAGAATAGGATAAAATTTGATGAATAATTGATGAATGATTAGTAAACTTTACTACCCTCATTGTACAGTAAGAAGTATAACAAAAGAGTAGAGAGTAAATTGACTTTCTACACTTTGGATAGCTGACGCTGTTAGGCGTTAAGCCTACCCTGTTAACACAAAGACACTCCTTGCACCTTTTTATTTAGTCTTTGTCTTCAGCCGAACGCTCTTTGTTACCTATGCAATCTCAATCCTCCTTTTCCGAGGCATCACGGCCTTTCTTAACTTGGCAACGAATTCTTGATTGGGCTCAAGAACACTACCGCTGCCGCACTTTCAGCAAAGATGAGCGCATTCCAGCCAGACCCGGATTGCTATATTTAGTCCAGAGAGGTGCGATCCGAATGGTAGGAACCGCCCAAGTTAGTGCCACTGCCAGTCAGCTAACATCACGACGCATCAATAGAACTCCAGAAGAAGCTTTTTTGGGTTTTGTGGGAGCAGGGCAACCTTTTGAAATTGTTGCTCAGTCACCATTCACACTCCAGTCTTACGCCCACGTTGACCAAACTGCGGTGCTATGGATGTACTGGCATGATTTAGATAACTGGCCTCATTTCCGTCGTGAAGTTATGGATGCCTTTAGGTATCAACACCAGCGTAAGCTTTTGTGGCTAAGTGCCTTGGGACAAAGGCGCACAATTGACCGGCTTCTAGGATTTCTCACCTTGTTAATTGAGGAATATGGAGAACCGGCGATGAGTGAAACCGATCCCGATGTCATTCGCGGTTATTGCCTACCTTTCCCACTCACCCATGCTCAAATTGGCAGCGCTATTGGTTCAACGCGCGTCACTGTCACCCGCTTAATGGGTAAATTGCGTCAACGCGGACTAATCCTCACCCAAGGGGATAATTTGATTTGCCTACCAGCAGAGTCGATTAACAGAACCAACTAAGGCGCACTTAGAAGCCACTTTGGAAGCGTGTAAGTTTGGTATTTGCCATTGTTGAAGCCATCAACAGCAGGAGTCAGCGGATTTTAACAAACCCAGCTTGGGTAATTAGTTCCTGTCCCTGCTCTGTTAGCAGTAAGTTAGCATAAGCAACACCTGCTTGCTCCTCAGTTTGACCAATCTGTTTGACCACCACAAACAGATTTCGGGTAATCGGGTATTTTCCTGATTGAAAAGCCTTGATGTTCAATTGGTTCCGTTTATCAGGACACTCATTAGGGATAACAAATGGTTCTTGATAGGGAGCAATATATTGCCCTGGCATTCGCCCCAAAGGCAAGGGTTTAATGGAACATTGAGGAACAACCTCTGGGGCAGAAGCGTAATAGATGCCACCAGGACTATCAGCCACCTTTTTTAGGGCTTGGGTGGTCGTAGAGATAAACTCTACTTGGGGACTGAAAGCTTGACCACCCAAAATGTCTTGGACAAAAAGTTCAACTGTACCACCATCACTGATACGACGAGAATACGGCTTGATTGACAAATTGGGACCACCGACCTGGTTCCAATTATTGATCTTGCCTGTGTAGATAGATTTAAGTTGGTCTATAGTCAATCCTGGGATATTCAGATTAGGGTTTACGGCTACAGCTAACCCATCAATAGCTACAGGAATTTGACTGAGTTTGAACCCACGCTGCTGGGCGCGATTTAATTCTTGGTCTAAAATCGGTCGTGAGGACTGAGCAAAAGTTAGTTGACCATTAATTAATGACTGTATCCCTGTACCAGAGCCAGGAGTCGCATTACTGGGTTGTACATAACGTAGCCGGAACTCTGGTCTTGCTGCTTGAAGTGCTGGATCTATTGCCAGTCGAATTGGGGCCCAAGAAGTACTACCACCGTAATTGAATAATCCTGTAGGAACATTTTGGACATTAGCAAATGTTGTACCTTGAGAGTTTTTTGATGTATTCTGGGGTTGATTTTGATTACTAGAGCTAGAATTGCTTGACTGAGAGCTAATAATTTGCTCTAGGTTAACATTTGACTTTCCGGTAAACCACCAAAAACCGACACCTATGAGCGATATTGTTGTTAACAGAGATATGGCGAGAATAAGCGTTTCATTTTTTTGAGTCATACAAAGTCAGATTTATTGAAAGTATTAATTTATTTTTCAAACATTCTCATAAAACTTTGTTCAGATTGGTAAATCCAATCTGAATTATCTGAATTCTATCTAGAACATAGGTTTTAATTTTTACCCCAAGTATTTGTGAATACAAATTCCTGTTGGGGTTTGCGTTGTCGCGGAGCAAATTCACGCTGTTGGTATTGTTCAGGTAGAGCTTGGGGATCGCCTGGATAACCAATTGCGATCGCACTTACTGCCTCATATCCCTCTGGAATGCTATATAAATCACGCGCTTTAGATGCATCAAATCCTGCCATCTGGTGAACAAACAAGCCTAAAGAGGTTGCTTGAATAACAAGACTGCAAACTGCTCCTCCTAGATCATAAAAAGCATGACGGTTCGGTTGTCCATTCTTCTCAAAATTAAGTTTGGCTACCGAGATCATGAGAACAGGAGCATTCTTTGCCCATACTTGATTTGGTTCTACTAGACAACTCAGCAGCTTGCTAAATTCTTCTGGATTTTCCTGAGTGGCAACAATAAAATGCCAAGGTTGCTCATTATAGGAAGAAGCCGACCAGCGAGCCGCTTCTAACAAACTATGAAGTGTTTCTGCTTCTATCTGTTTGTCTGCAAAGGCTAAGGGACTCCAGCGTTGTTGCAGCAACTGATGAATTGGATATTGGGGATTAGCTAGTTTTTCCATGATTTTTTCTCTTGAATTCCCAGTAACTTATGTGTCAAAGTATCAAGCCCCAACACATAACTTAATTACAAATTATGAATTACAAATTACGAATAATTTTTAATTGTCTCGTATCGGCTCAAAATCATACCCAGTGCGGGAACGATTACCGGGAACAATTTTCACGAGTTGAACTGGGGCATTGCGATCGCCTGATTGCAAAAAGCGAATTGCGCCAGAAGCACCTGTAGCAGAGAAATCTGACGAAAGTAAAGCTTGTTGAATTCCAGACCGGGTAGGATTAATTTCTAGCGCCGCAATAAAGGCTTTTGTGGCATCATATGCTAGGGCAGTACGCCAACTCACATCACCACCCCATAACTGCCGGGACTTTTGGGGAAAATCTGACTTAGAATCACCATCAATATGCCAGGGAACAGCCACTATCATTCCTGTTGCTTGTTCTCTACCAATTTCTAAAGTTTTCACAGTATAAACATCATCACCTCCCAGAACACTCAGACGTTTCTGATTCACCTGAACTACTTGCAGTGCTTTGTCTAAAGTGTCGGTATTAGTAGCTAACATTAATACTTCTACCCCTTCCTGAATTGCCTGTTCTACACTTTTGGCTGCACTAAAATTTGCCTGAGATAAATCAACCTCCCTGAATATTTGTCCACCTTCCAATGCTAGAGAGGAAACAAATTCAGATTTTAAAGATTGGCTATAGTTACTTTGGGAATTAAAGAAAACGACTGCCTTTTTTTTCTGTAATTTTTTTACCATGTAATTCGCTAGGTTTCTAGCAGCCATGAAATCACTGGGAACAGTGCGAAAAACATAGCGACTAAAGTTAGAAATTTTCACTGAAGTACTAGTAGGAGAAATGGCGACAAGTTCTCCAGAATTATAAACAGTACCTGCGGCTAAAGTTGTATCGCTGGTATTGGGGCCAATTACACCTAATACTTCAGAATTTTTGACTAAAGTGGCTGCAATTTGTTTGGATATTTCTGGATTATCTTCATCGTTGGCGATTCCTATTTTTAAAGGTACGCCTTTAATTCCTCCAGCAGTATTAATTTCACTTTGGGCTTGAGCCATGCCCCGTAAAATCTCTAATGCTGCATTGGGGTTATTACCAATCGGTAAAGATGTAACTATAGTATAGTTTTTGCCGTTGCCAATGCGGGCATTATTCTGATATATCAGTGCTTCTGGGTCATTACGATTGTTTTTGAGCGAGGCTGTGAAATCTGCAATTGCTTTTTCATAGTTTTTATTAGCTATTGCTTGTATCCCATCTTTTTTGGCTGGAAAAATATTGCCAATAGTTAAACTTTTTTCTCCAAAGCTAATTCGTTCATTAATTGGTTGGTTGTTATTTGTTTGATTAGGAGTATTGGCATTTTCAAATTTAACTCCAGCTTTATTCACAAAAAACCAAATACCACCACCCAGTATGCCAATTGTTAACAGCAGAGATATAACTAAAACTTTGGTTTCATTTTTTTGGGACATAAACGATGTTTTTAAAGTATTGAAGATAATAATTTATAAATTAGTCGAAATATGGCTGTCATAGCAATGCTTACTAAGGCAGCAGCAACCGCTAAAATAACTACTTGTTGAAGGACAATACCTCCCCGTAAATAAGGGAAGAAAAATATAATTGCAAAACTGATTCCCGCAATAATTAACAAGTCATATTTTTCTAGCCAGCGTTTAGTTTGGCTAAAAATGAGGATACCCAAAACCACAAAAGAAATTGCTAAAGTGATGATTGGATTTTTGACTAAACTCAAAAGTGCGATCGCTATTAATGCCCCTTCAAAACCGCTAAAAGCCGCTCCAGCTAACAATTCCCAGATAGCAAAGGCTGGTTGAACTGGTACTGGTTTTTGTGGTGGTTGTGGTATTAATGGGGGTGGTTGTATTTGTGGTGGTGCTGTTGGGGGAACCGAGGGAGGAGAAAGGGCTTCTAGCACTTCCTGGGCTGACTGAAAGCGTTGACTAGCAGCAGGTAGCAGCATTTTGTCTAAAATATCAGCAAGTCTGGGGTTGACTTTGATTTGAGAACGCCATTTCCATTGGTTGCTGTAGGCATCAAAAAGTTTATTTGCTTCTTGACCAGTCATTAAAGTGATGAGGGTAACAGCTAAAGCATATAAATCTGTAGATGGAAATACTTGACTTCCTGACATTTGTTCTGGTGGTGCAAACCCCATAGAATAAATTCCTGTGGAACCAGCAGCACCAGAAGGAGCATTAGCGACTAACTTAACTGCACCAAAATCTAGTAAAAATAGTGTGCCATCTCGACGACGCATGATATTAGAGGGTTTAATGTCTCTGTGGATAATGCCTCTATCGTGGATAAATGTCAGCACTGGGAGAATTTCTCTGAGTATTTCTAGTACTTGGACTTGGGAAAAATTGCCATTTTGGGCTAATTCTTCTTCTAAGTTTTGCCCATCAATATATTCTTGGACTAAATAAAAAAACTGGTCTTGAGTTCCTGGTTGTAAACCCTGAATTACTACAGGAAAGAAAGCAAATAAATCAGGAATTTGTTTATGTTCATTACCTATTTGGGCTAAAACTTCTGCTTCTCTTTCAAATAAATTTTGTGCTAATTGTAGTTGATCTGATGTTAAATTACCTGCCGGTTGGAATTGTTTAACTACACATAAGCGCATTCCTGGAATCCGGCGATCACTTGCTAAAAAGGCGGCTCCAAAGCCTCCTCTGCCTAGTAGACTAGTAGGAACATAGCGACCATCTAACAACAGTGGCATACCACAGCTAGTACAATATTTCTGCTGTGTTGTTTTTAGGGTTGTCAGATTATCTAAATCGGCAAAATAGTTTTTTGGGCGCGGGCAGCGTGGACGAGTGCAGTAAACTTCCATGTTAGTTTTTATTCATTGGCCATTAGTCATTAGTCATTAGTCATTAGCTACAGCAATGGACAGGGTGATTAGGATATCAATAAATGATCAAACTCATGCTAAAACAGGATTTTGATCCTGAATTCTGAATTCTGACTCCTGCTATATTTACTTTTGACTACTGACTATTGACTTTTGACAAAATGTTTATTCTGCGTCGGATGAGTTGGGTGTTAGTGTATCTAATGTAGCTACCGCTAAATCCTTGTGTGATAATTTTAACGTATCTCCATCCCATCCAGGAGTAGCAAATTGGGGTAAGATTTCCTGACTAAAGGCTTCTGCGGCTTTAGAACGATAGCGATTGGGATTAACAATCAACCACAAAGTGCGTTTAACGATAACTCCTTCAATAGGAACACGATGCAGCACACCCATTTGTAATTCTTTAGCGATCGCAGCAGTAGAGACAAAAGCTGCCCCCAATCCAGATTGCACAGCGTTTTTAATAGCTTCAATGGAATTTAGTTCCATTTCAAATTTAAAACGTCTGGTATCAATTTCACAGCGTGCTAATACCTGATCAATGACTTTGCGGATAGTGGATTGGGAGTCTAGAGCAATGAATTGTAGTTTATATAGGTCTTCTCTTTGAATGGTTTCGAGTTTAGCAAAGGGATGGGATGTAGGTAAAATCAGCGCCAGTTCATCTTCAGCGTAAGGAACGATTTCCAAAGATTCTGCCAGTTCTCCGGGAATCTCGCCACCGATGATCGCTAAATCAACTTGTCCATTAGCCACACTCCAAGCCGTGCGACGGGTAGAGTGGACGTGTAATTGTACAGCCACATCTGGATATTTTTGTCGAAACATTCCAATCATGCGCGGTAAAAGATAAGTGCCGGTAGTTTGAGAAGCTCCAACAATTAAAGTACCGCCTTGAAGATTTTGTAAATCCTCAATAGCACGACAAGTTTCTTGACACAGACTGAGGATTTTTTCACCGTAGCTCAGGAGTAGATGCCCGGCTTCGGTTAATTGGGCGCGTCGTCCTCCCCGATCAAATAAGGGGACATCCAGTTGGCGTTCCAGGTTTTGTACTTGCAAACTGACTGCTGGTTGGGAGACGTAAAGACTGTCAGCGGCGCGTTTGAAGCTCCCTTCTGCGGCGATCGCTTTGAGAATGCGTAACTGATCTAAAGTGAAAGGAAGGTCAGACATAAGGCTCAACCCACAAACTTTGAAAGGAGCGGATTTGGCAATAAATCAAATTTTACAGCTATAAGCTGGGTATAATTTATTGCAACTTCGAGGTAGAGGCTTTACTCAAACAAGACATTACCACAACATCTTGAATAAAGTTCTCTTTTAAACACTAGGTGGTATTAGTTGTATTGCACTTTCAACTTCGAGGCTTGACACCAAGAAGACGTTACCACAACATCTTGACTAAAGTCTCCTTGTGCATACTTTGTGGTATTGGTGGTACTGAATTTAGTTTTCTTTAAGATTACTTCACTTGTGTCTATGATGCCGAATCCTTGGTTCACCTCCAGTTATTTTGTCATGCTGGGGCTACAATTAGCATTTGCGATCGCTCACAGCGGAGGCGCAGCCCTTCGTCCTTGGGCAGAAAAATACATCGGACCAAGACTTTATCGCATTTTATTTGCATTAGTTAGCTTACCCTTAGCAGGAATATTAATTGTTTACTTTTTTAACCACCGTTATGATGGCTTGCAACTGTGGCAAGTGCAAGGCATACCGGGAGTAAAAGCAGTAGTTTGGGTGCTATCAGCGATTTCGTTTTTATTTTTATACCCTGCCACCTTCAATTTACTAGAAATTGCGGCTATTCAAAAGCCAGAAGTTCGTCTCTACGAGACAGGAATTATGCGGATTACTCGCCATCCGCAAATGGTAGGACAAGTGATTTGGTGCGTTGCTCATACCCTCTGGTTAGGGACTACTTTTACCCTAGTCACATCACTGGGTTTAGTGCTACATCACCTCTTTGGGGTTTGGCATGGAGATCGTCGTTTGCGCGATCGCTATGGAGAAGCTTTTGAAGTAGTTAAACAGCGAACTTCAATTATTCCCTTTCAAGCAATTTTTGATGGTCGTCAATCTCTCAAATGGGAAGAATTTCTGCGTCCTGCTTACTTGGGAGTTGCCATTTTTGTCGCTTTGCTTTGGTGGTCACACCCCTTGTTAGTCGTAGCAACTAGTAGGATAGCGTGGTAGTTTTTAGTGATCCCCAAGATCACAATAAATACTAATCTCATAAAAATTCCCGGTTATCAATTACCACCAAATCAATGTAGGATAAATTCAAATAGCTTTCAGTGGGATTTTCCTCCGTTAGTTTGAGATTTTATATTTGGTAGTTGCTGGTCAAGTTACTTTCCTGGGGAGGAAACGGCAATCAGGAGTTAAACATCAACAAAAGCCAGCGCGACATTCACGGTGGCTTTTTTGTCAGCACAACCATAAAAGCGCTGAATTATTACATAGCTATACTGTAATTATAAGCGCTAATATTCCTAAAGACTGACTTGCCAATCTCTGCTAATGCTAGTTACTTTGATATAAAAACCCTATAAATCAAGAGGCGTCATGGTGTTGTCGGTCAGTGAGCGGACATTTACTCAAGAAGTTTTAGAATCTCCAATTCCTGTGTTAGTTAATTTTGAGGCTCCTTGGTGTGGCTTGTGTCGCATCATCCACCCTTTGTTGCTACAATTTCAAGCTCAATGCGGCGACGAAATTAAACTTGTGGGAGTTAACGCCGACCAGAATTTCAAGCTATCTACCACCTATAGACTTAAGTCACTACCAACTTTACTGTTGATTGAAAAAGGTATAGTCCGACAGCGCCTAGAAGGTTTTCGCAGTAGAGAAGATTTACGTCTGGCCTTAGAAGAAATAAAACTCAACTACATTACTAACCCTAAAACCTACAGTATCCCCAAAACAGCAGACCTAGAATGCCACACAGTTTGATGAGGGACAGGGGCCAGGGAACAGGGGCAGGGGCAGAAAATATATAATTCCTGATCTTCACCAATATCTCCATATCCGATACCCAATCCCCAGTAAAAAGTCCCCAAATCTAAAACCATGCTTAACACCCCACCAAGAGCTTCATAGGTGGGGTATTTTATCCTGTAGGGTGTGTGTCACAATTATTAACAGTTCCGACCTGGACAGTTGCCTGCAAAGGAAGCTTCCGCAGCACTATCCTAACTTAGTCAAGAATTATAAAAGTAGGCGTCAGTGATGGAAGTAATCTATCAGTATGCCTGGCTGATTCCAGTGTTACCTCTTTTAGGAGCAATGCTGGTCGGTCTAGGGTTAATCTCGTTAAATCAGGTGACAAATCGCCTGCGGCAGCTTAACGCTGTGGTAATCATCTCCCTGATGGGAGCAGCTATGGGGCTGTCGCTGGCCTTGCTGTGGAGTCAATTTCAAGGACATGAGCCTTATCTCCGTACCTTTGAGTGGGCAGCAGCAGGTAGTTTTCACCTGACAATGGGCTACACTATTGACCACCTGACAGCCTTAATGCTGGTGATTGTGACAACAGTAGCCTTCTTAGTCATGATTTACACTGATGGCTACATGGCGCATGACCCAGGTTACGTGCGGTTTTATGCCTATCTCAGCTTGTTTGGTTCCTCAATGTTGGGTCTGGTGGTCAGCCCCAACCTGGTACAAGTTTATATTTTCTGGGAATTGGTAGGGATGTGTTCCTACCTCCTAGTCGGCTTTTGGTACGATCGCAAGGCAGCAGCAGATGCTTGTCAAAAGGCATTTGTCACGAACCGGGTAGGTGACTTCGGTCTATTACTTGGCATTTTAGGGCTGTTCTGGGCGACAGGAAGCTTTGATTTCATGATTATGGGCGATCGCTTATCTGAACTAGTAGAAACCGGTTCTGTGAGCAATTTCCTCGCCATCGTGTTAGCAATTCTCGTCTTCCTCGGCCCAGTTGCTAAATCTGCTCAATTTCCCCTCCACGTCTGGCTACCAGATGCGATGGAAGGCCCCACCCCCATTTCTGCTCTCATCCACGCGGCAACAATGGTGGCAGCGGGTGTGTTCCTGATTGCCCGGATGTACCCAGTATTTGAAAACGTTCCCGCAGCTATGAACGTGATTGCCTTTACTGGGGCATTTACCGCATTTTTGGGTGCGACTATCGCTATTACCCAAAACGACATCAAAAAGGGACTGGCTTATTCCACCATTTCCCAACTCGGTTACATGGTAATGGCGATGGGAGTAGGCGCTTACTCTGCTGGATTATTTCACCTGATGACCCACGCCTATTTCAAGGCGATGCTATTCTTGGGTTCAGGTTCGGTAATTCACGGCATGGAAGGCGTTGTTGGTCATGATGCCGTTTTAGCGCAGGATATGCGTTTAATGGGCGGACTACGGAAGTATATGCCCGCAACTAGTATCACTTTCTTAATTGGTTGCTTGGCAATTTCCGGGATTCCTCCCTTTGCTGGTTTTTGGTCAAAAGATGAAATTCTGGGTGCGGCTTTTGCTGCTAACCCCCTGTTGTGGTTGATTGGTTGGCTAACTGCCGGGATTACCGCTTTTTATATGTTCAGAATGTATTTCTCGACATTTGAAGGGCAATTCCGGGGTAATGACGAAAAAATCAAAACCCAACTCAAAAATGCTGCGGCTGCGGCTGCTGAAAAATTAGGTGTAGCAGAATTAGCGCCTAACTTTGGCCCAGGGGCAATGAAAAAAGGAGAATTGGCTGCACATGACTCCCATGACTCCCACGGACACCACAGCACCTCTCCCCATGAGTCCCCTTGGACAATGACTTTACCGTTGTTGGTGTTGGCAATTCCTTCGATGTTGATTGGTTTGGTGGGTACTCCCTACGCCAATTATTTTGAGCAGTTCATCTATTCTCCTAACGAAAGTTTGGCTGAAGTGATGGAAAAAGCGGCTGAATTTGACCCCCATGAATTTTATGTGATGGCGGGTAGTTCAATTGCTATTTCTGTAGTGGGAATTACTTTGGCGGTGCTGATGTATTTAGCCCGGAAAATTGACCCTGCTGCGATCGCATCTAAAATCAAGCCTCTTTACGAACTATCCTTGAACAAGTGGTACTTTGATGACATTTATCATCGTGTCTTTGTCCTCGGTTTACGTCGTGTTGCTAGACAAGTGATGGAAGTTGACTTCCGCGTTGTTGATGGTGCTGTTAACCTTACAGGCTTCTTTACTCTTGTCAGTGGAGAAGGGTTGAAATACCTAGAAAATGGTCGGGTTCAATTCTATGCCTTGATTGTATTTGGGGCTGTTTTGGGCTTGGTAATTGTTTTTGGTGTTACCTGATTTTTATAGGGGTGGGCGTTTGTCCGCCCCTAGATTATTTTTTTGCACGCAGAGGCGCGGAGTCGCAGAGAGGATAAGTCGGTTGGCGTTAAAAATTATCGTTGGGATAAGGCAGGGAGCAGGGAGCAGGGGGCAGGGAGCAAGGGGAAAAAGGGTTTTAGCTTTGTTTACTTTTCTTTACACAGTTTGGTTTTATTCTGCACACTTACTTACTTCGGGTTTGCGGAAGGCTATTTGGGAAATTTAAATTAATCTAAGCAGTTTTACTAAATTTTTTCTTCAGGTGCGACAGCTTACCATCTTTATAAACAGTATCTAATTTATATATTTTCTCCAGTTCAGCGTGAAATTCTGGTGAGGGACTATATAAAAATATGTCACTAAACCCATCAGGAATCTCAGGCACAGCAGGTTTTGAATTTAATACTAGTTGTATTTTCACTTTTTCATTTAGTAGATGACTTAGCGACATCAAGTTACCAATATTTAGGGAATAGGTACTGCTGATTAAAAGTGGATTTGCTGATTGATTGATAATACGAGCTATTTCTGAATGAGTATTTCTACCTTTAGTCCACCATCCATCTGCCTGAGAACTAACTGCACAGGATAGAATACCAATAGAAATTAAAACAACTAATACTGATTTCCAAAATTTGCGAACTATGTCTTTAGAAGTAATTATTTGAGTTGCCAACAAATAAGCAACGGATAATTGAATACCTATATAAGAGGGAATTACGTATCTAGGACGAATGCTTAACTTACCGCCAATTATCACATCAGGTAAGATGAGAGCTAAGGCAAATACACCACTCAAAATCAAAACAAATAACCATACTTGCGGTAAGGTTCGACGACAAATAAATATGAATGAATATATGGTTAAAATTAAAAATAGAGGAACTAAAAATCTGCCCAATCGTAAAATTGGTATATCTAAATCTGGCATAAATTGTTCATATATCCAAAAGTCACCAAACAAATAGCTGATATTTTTAATACAGGTAGAAACTAAAACTGATAAAGATTGTCTTATTTGTGCAGTAGCTGTCGAACTTTCAATTACAGTTAGGTTATTAATAATATTTAAAATCCAAGGTATAAAAGAGATGAAACCAATAATAGCTGCGACTAGATAGGCTCTAAATTGTTTGGTAAGCCTAAATTTTTCTATGAATAATAGATAAATACCGTGGGAAATTACTACCAGTCCAGAAAATAAAAATGTATACAATCCTAATGCTACTGTTAAGGCATAAAATCCCCAATTCTTTTTACTACCAATCTTGATCGCTCGCAAGAAAGCTGCACTACTTAATAATGTGGTTAAAATCCATAAAGCAAACTGTCGTGCTTCTTGGGCATATAAAACATGAAAGGGTGACACTGTCATCAAGGCAACGCTTATCCATGCAGTTATCGGTGATTTAAATAATTCTAAACATAACCAATAAATGCAAGGTAAAGACAATAAACTAATGAGAATTGATAGGCTCCTAGCGCTGGTAATTGAATTACCAAAAATTTGCACCCATAATCTTAGCATCCCGTAATAAAGTGGCGGATGTTGAGAATCATCTACAGCTAAAGAGTTGATTGTATCTGTTAATCCAGTTTCAGAATTTGGGCGCTGAAATTTTTTTAATGTTTCAATAGGTAGGACTTTTCCATTAAATACTTCATTGATTAATTCTGATTTAGTATATCCAGAAATTCTTAGTGATGTGTATGCTTCATCATGCCAGTAAACTTTTTTATCAATATTAACACAGCGAAAAAATATGGCTAGTATTAATAATGTAATCATTAAAGCTCCTAGCCAATTAGGAGGAAGAATTCTAGAGATTTTGTTCATGCTTTCTAGAATTAAATATGGGTTTTTAAGGTGAATTTATTAGCGGTTGTTGTTAACTGCAAATGGTTAAATATGCTGGGAATAAATGCCTAATAAGTATTCTTACATAAGTAACAGTATTTAAATATAAAGTTACGATAAACTAAATGAAAATACTGGAGCAAAAAACTTTGCCAATACTTCACATTAGAACTGCACAATTGCTAAGAGGATAAAAAAGATGTATAAAAAAGTATGGTGTATCCGATAGGAGAAGACTGTTCCAATTAAAAGTAAATTTTTACACTTACATTTAAGTATCAAAGTTTTAATTTATGAATACCAACTCGTCAAACTCTCTGTTAGCAGTTCCCACTGGCGTATTAAAGATTTCTGAATATCCACCCGTTGATGTGACTGTAGATCATCCAATTTTTCTATCTCTAGTTATTCCTACGTATAAAGAGCGTGACAATATCGAAAATGTAGTCAATATTTTAAGTCACTTACTGGATGAGGCTATCCCTGGTAATTATGAACTGATTGTAGTGGATGATGATAGCCCAGACCGGACTTGGGAAGTAGCACAATCACTGATACCAGATTACCCCCAATTGCGGGTGATGCGACGAGAAGAGGAACGGGGACTGTCTTCGGCAGTAATTCGTGGGTGGCAAGCAGCTACAGGGCGTGTTTTAGGTGTGATTGATGGGGATTTACAGCATCCACCAGAGGTGTTGACGCAACTTTTAGGGAAGATAGAAGATGGGGCAGATTTGGCTTTAGCCAGTCGTCACGTAGATGGTGGTGGTGTTAGTAGTTGGAGTGTGATTAGGCGCTTTTTGTCTCGTGGGGCGCAAGTGTTGGGATTGATTATATTACCAGGGGTGCTGGGAAGGGTGTCTGATCCGATGAGTGGTTATTTTATGGTTAGGCGGAGTGCGATCGCTAATGCCACTCTTAATCCTGTAGGTTATAAAATTCTTTTAGAGGTGATCGGCCGGGGAAAAGTGGGTGAAATTGCTGAAGCTGGTTATGTCTTCCGCGAACGGACAGAAGGCGAAAGCAAGGTAACATGGAAGCAATATTTAGAGTATATCCATCACCTAGTCCGATTACGGGTATCTACTGGACGCATAGGCAAAATTAGGAGAAAAGTTAATTTCCCTCTAGGTCGATTTCTCCGCTTTGGTGCAGTGGGACTAAGTGGGGTATTTGTAGATATGGTGATGCTTTACTTATTAAGTGATCCAACAACCCTCGCCTTACCCTTAACACGCAGTAAAATTATTGCTGGTGAAATTGCTATTTTCAATAATTTCTTGTGGAATGATGCTTGGACATTTGCGGATGTCTCCATGCTCCAAAAAGGTTGGAAGCCAAGATTGAAGCGGTTTTTGAAGTTTAATGTGATTTGCTTGGCAGGATTAGTTTTGAACGTGATGGTGTTGAATATAGTGTTTAATTTCCTCATTCCTAATCGCTATATTGCTAACTTGATAGCGATCGCAGTTGCCACAATCTGGAATTTCTGGGTTAACCTCAAATTAAGCTGGCGGGTAACTGAAGTAAAATAGTTATACTAACCAAATTTTCTAGTTTGCATATAACGGTAAATAGCAGCAATATTACGGGCATCATCAATCCCTCTATGATGTGTGCCTTGTAATTCCATGTCTAAATGTTTAAGAGCTTGCGCCATACCAAACTTATGAGATACACCCAAATATTCAGAAAATTCATTTTTGATGTTTCTATGTTCAGAACCGAAAGGATAGGAAATATTATGAAATTTGCAATCTTGGAGAAATTGCGTTTTGTCGTAATTACCCCAAGAGCAGAATATATTATTAGGAAATGAATCAATCCATTCTTTAAACCGGGGAATTACCTCTATAAATAGAGGTGCTGACTCAACTTGTTGCTGAGTAATACTTGTTAATTCCGTACAGAAAGCTGTAAGTTGGGGATGTCGAACAGGTTGGATAAATTGTTGAAACTCAGAATCAATCTCCCAAGTTGTTCTATTCAGCATTACCGCACCAATTTCGATAATCTCCATTTCGTGACGCGGTATAGTCCGTTGATTACAGCAAGTAGCTTCAAGATCGACTATCAGAAAATAATTATTACTCATAAGTTATGAAAAGGGTTTGAGCCAACCTAGTAAAATAGCTGTGTCGAGAATAATAGCGGCAAAGGTAAACCATAATATACTTTCCCCTGCGAATATCAAGAAAGGCAAAATCGCGCCAGTATAATTCCAGCCCACTTCTATTTGAGTTAATCCTCGCACCAAACCAAAAGCCCAAATCCCACCAGTTTTCAAGTGAGGATTCGTATCAATGCGGATGATATAGCGGTAGGTGACACCAAATAGAAATCCAGAAAACCCTGCGATAACTCCGTTCACCAAAGGTATCGCACCACTAGCTAATACCTCTAAATTCAATTCCTGAGTAACAGGTATCGCAAGATACTCAGTTAGCACAAACCCATTGAAAAGACTGGTGATCAGGAAAGCTGAACCCAGAGATATACTGCCTATGATTCCCGCTTTTACCGATTCTAACCGTTCTGCCATTAGTTCCATAATTTTGCCAAATCTGCTATCAAGTCCATTAACGAATCAACTGCCTTTTCCCGGTATGATAAATATTAGAGCCGTTTTGTAATTATTTGAAAAGTGGAACTATGATTTTGACACTGGGTTGGGTATCACTTTTGGTTGTGTTCACTTGGTCGATTTCAATGGTAGTTTGGGGACGCAACGGACTATAGAGGAATCGTGGAAAGTCCATTTTTGAGTATTTTGGCTTTGGTTGCCGTAGTGCTGTTAGTGTCAGTTACAGGCGGTGTCGTTTATTTGACATTAGCAGATTGGCGCGATCGCCGTCGTCGAGAAGACGAAACCCGCGAACTTAGACGCAGCACTGTCAAGCGGCGATGATTCTATTTCAGCACATGTAGTGCTTTTTTCTGCGGTAATAAATCTTGTTGTAGGGATACGATCTGATCGTGTCCCTACGCTATTTATATGTATATACTCAACATATACCCATATTTATTGTTACCTTAGAGAAGACTGAGCAATAATTTCTTAGAGGTTGTTTTAAAAGTAATGGGCTGTGACTTTAGGCACGTATTGACTTTATAAGGAGGGCAAACAGGAATCAAAGTCCCCCTTTTGAATGGGGATTTAGGGGTATATAAAAGTATTTGATACATCACTAAGAACTTTTAAAACGTCTTCTTATTGGTAAAAACCCTTAAATTTATCTGTAGGGTCAATCTAAAATTGTTTGTCGATATAGAAATTCCTGTGGGGGATAGAAAAATATTTGATCATGAAACTGACACCACGAAAGTCCAAAAAAAAATATCAGTTAGATATGACGTTTTCTCAGAATCTGGGTGAAAAACAAAAAGCTCTGTCTAGAGTCATTGCCCACATTCGTGAGTCTTTAGATATAAACACTATCTTCAAAATTACAGTTACAGAAATTCGTCAGTTGCTTAACACAGATAGGGTTGGGGTATTTCGCTTTTATCCTGATTTGGAATGGGAAGGCGAATTTATCTATGAAGATGTAGGAACAGAATCAGTTTCCATCTTAGCCACTAAACTGCATGACCACTGCTTTGCACAGGAGTTTATCCAACTTTATCGGGAAGGGAGAATTAAGGCAATATCGGATATTTATCAAGATGTTGCTAGTGATTGCCATGTGAAAATGTTAGAAAAATTCCAAGTCCGTGCCAATATAGCTGTCCCCCTGATGAAATGTCAGGATTTATGGGGTTTGCTGTGTATTCATCAGTGTAGTGGACCTCGGCAATGGGAAGCATCGGAAATTGAATTTGTGAAATTAATTGCCGAACATCTGGGAGTTGCCTTACAGCAAGCAGATTACATAGAACAAATGAAACTACAATCTGCACAACTTGCACAAGCTAAAGCCAGAGAAAAAGCAGCAGAATGGCAAAAAACCATAGCTAGAACTATCGAAAAAATTCGCCAGTCTCTAGACTTAGAAAACATTTTCCGCACCACTACCGAAGAACTCAGAAAGTTACTGAATAGCGATCGCGTCGCTATCTATCGCTTCAATCCCGATTGGAGTGGTGAATTCGTATTTGAGGCTGTCACCGAGGGTTGGGTTACTCTCATGGAAGAACAGTTAAAACAACCAGAATTAGCAGAAAATATCAGTGAATGCCTATTAAAAGATTTAATTGAACCTTCTACTGATACATACCTACAAAATACAGGAGGTGGTCAGTTTGCTAAAGGTGAAGTATATCGTGTTTGTAATGATATTTATAATGCCGGATTTAGCGACTGTTACATCAAAGTTTTAGAAAGCTATCAAGCGAAGGCTTATGTAATTATTGCTATCCTTTATAATCATAAAATTTGGGGCTTATTAGCAGTTTATCAAAACACAGAAACCCGTGATTGGCAAGAAGATGAAGTCTACTTACTCACCCAAGTTAGTTCACAATTTGGTGTAGCTTTGCAGCAAGCAGAATTGTTGAAACAGACACAACGTCAAAAAGAAGAAATTGCTCAAACTCTGAAAGAATTGCAGGAAACTCAAAGCCAGTTAATTCAAAGTGAAAAAATGGCTGCTTTAGGACAGTTAGTAGCTGGAGTAGCTCATGAAATTAACAACCCAATTAGTTTTATTTATGGTAATATACCTTATGTTAATAATTATGCTCAAGATTTACTAAAATTCATACATCTTTACCAAGAAAGCTATCCTCAACAAACAGCAGAAATTCAACAGCAAGTAGCGTCTCTAGATTTAGATTTTATTGCCGATGATTTGCCAAAAATGCTCAATTCCATGATGAGTGGGGCTAACCGTATTCGTGAACTGGTTCTTTCATTAAGGATTTTTTCTCGCCTTGATCAAGCAGAAAAGAAGCCTATTAATTTACATGAAGGCATCGACAGTACACTTTCAATTCTTCAAAATCGACTACTGCAAACAGAGACAAATTTTCCAGCCATTCAAGTCATTAAGGAGTATGGTAATTTACCTCCAATATTCTGCTATGCAGCCCAGATAAATCAGGTATTTTTGAATATTATCAATAACGCAATTTGGGCATTAGAAAAATCAATAGCAGATGGAAAATTAACTGACCAGCCTAAAATTTGGATTCGGACAGAACTTACAGAAAAAAAATCTGTTTTGATTTGCATTGCTGATAATGGTTGTGGTGTTGACAAAGGCATGGAATCACGTATTTTTGAACCTTTCTTTACCACTAAAGAACCAGGAAAAGGTACTGGGTTAGGTTTATCTGTGAGCTATCAAATTATTGTAGAAAAACATGGTGGTCAAATTAAGTGTGTGTCTGAACCTGGTAAGAGTTGTGAGTTTTTGATTGAAATTCCCCTAAAAATTTCAAGTTAATAATTGATGCAACATTGAGAATTTTAGACAATTTAGTTTGATATTCTCATTACAGACAATATACACAAATAACTCGATATAACTGCATATATACTAATTTTGACATCAAAGAGGAGTTGTCATTTAGCTAAACCCTTGGGCATACTGGTGAGATAGATATTTATTAATTGTGATAAGTAGGTAGGCAGAATAAAACCAAACTGTGTAAAGAAAAGTAAACAAGGCTAAAACTCTTTTTCTCCCTGCTCCCTGCCTTATCCCAACGACAATTTTTAACGCTAACCTACTTAGTGCCGTCTGTGAGGTAATTTAGAAATGAAACGATATATGCCTTTGATACTCATTGGCTTTCTACTGTTTGTAGCAGGAGGAGATCAGGTGTTACCTGGTGCTTTAGGAAAAGCCAGTACTCAGACTCGTACAGCCATGAACAACTTTGCTCTTAACCTGTTTCCCTCTTGGCGACCAAAGACAAAACCCTACGAACGGACAGAGAAAGAAATACAGAAATTAGAAGAAAAAAAATAGCGCTTTGAGTTTTGATTAGAAAAGAAACACAGAAGAAAATCTCCGCAAACTTTTGCGTTACTTCTGTGTTCCTCTGCGTTTAAAAAAACTCTAAACCAATAGTGTTTGCAGCAATGGTTTATCACTATCTAACTTACCAGTCCGCAACCATTCACCCATGTCAGCGGGTGCTTTTGCTTGGGTAATGCGTTCCCGTAAATAGACACCTTCCAGAATTTCTTTTTGCAATAGTTCCTGGGCAATCTCTTCTAGTAAGTCGCGGTTATATTGAAGAATACTTAGGGCAATATGATGGGCATTATCCAAGATTTGCTTAACTTCTCGGTCAATTTCTTCTGTCATTTGGGGACTAATTGAACGTCGAGGATTGCCATAACCTTCAATAAATTGCTGTTGAACTTTTTCAAAGGCAACTAGACCGAGTTTATCGCTCATTCCATAAATTGTGATCACTCGCTCTGCTAAATCAGTGGCTTTTTGAATATCGTCAGCAGCACCAGTAGAGACTTTACCAAAGACAATTTCTTCGGAAGAACGTCCACCTAATAATGTGGCAATGCGTCCGCGAATTTCGTCTTCTATCATTAAGAAACGGTCTTCTTCTGGCATTTGAATTGTATAACCTAAAGCACCGACACCACGAGGAACAACAGAAATTTTTTCAACTTTACCAGCACCGGGCATTAATGCACCAACTATAGCGTGTCCAACTTCATGATAAGCGACGGTTTTTTTCTCGATTTCATTCAAGACACGAGAACGTTTTTCTAAACCTGCAACTAAACGTTCAATGGCTTCGTTGAAATCTGCCATGAGTACTGCTTGACGATTATTTCTCGCTGCTAATAATGCGGCTTCATTAACTAAGTTGGCTAAATCTGCACCAGCAAAGCCAGGTGTGCGAGTGGCAATAATTCCTAAATCCACATCTTCGGCAAGTTTGACATTTCTAGCGTGAACTTTGAGAATTGCTTCGCGACCAATTTTATCAGGTCTATCGACGACAACTTGACGGTCAAAACGACCGGGACGACGTAAAGCGGGGTCAAGAACTTCGGGACGGTTGGTAGCAGCGATGATAATTACACCGGTGTTAGCGTCAAAACCATCCATTTCGGTGAGTAATTGGTTGAGGGTTTGTTCTCGTTCATCGTTACCACCGACGAAACCACCGGAACCACCGCGAGATTTACCTAAAGCGTCTAATTCATCAATGAAGACGATACAGGGTGCTTGTTGTTTGGCTTGTTCAAATAAGTCGCGGACTCGCGCAGCACCGACACCAACGAATAATTCGATAAATTCGGAACCGGAGATGCTGAAGAAGGGAACACTGGCTTCACCTGCGATCGCTTTTGCTAGTAATGTTTTACCAGTACCAGGTGGTCCAACTAACAGCACACCTTTGGGAATTTTTGCCCCTAAGTTGGTGTATTTGGTCGCATTTTTGAGAAAATCAACGATTTCTTCTAGTTCAGCTTTAGCTTCATCTACACCTGCTACATCCAGGAATTTTACCCCAGTACTACCTTCAGAATAAATGCGGGCTTTGCTTTTACCTACTGTCAACGCTGCGGGTCCACCAGCTTGACGATTCATTAAAAAAGCCCAAATCCCAAAGAAAATTAATGGGGGAACCACCCAACTCAATACTGTGCCAATCCAGGCGTTTTCGGCTGGTGGTGGTGCGGCAAATTCGACCTTATTCTCGCGGAGAATTTTCGGTAAATCTAAATCAATGGCTACAGGTGTGGTTGTGAATACCTTTTCAGCGATTTTACCTTCAGGGGTTGGGGTTTTGATAGAATATTCGATGCGATCGCTCCCCACAACCGCTTTATCTACCTTACCAGCTTCTACTTGAGCAATAAAATCACTATAAGGAACTTGCTGCAATCGAGTCCCAAACAAACTCGGAACTATCAAATTCAGCAACAACAACAGAGTCAATAAAATTAAAAAGCTACCACCAACCTGCCGGATTTTCGGCGTTTTTATCTGGTTATTATTATTAGTTTCAACAGGCATAATATCACCTCAATGAAATTCGTTTATTAGTCATTAGTTTATTAGCCTTTCCATTTCCCACTATTCCCTCTTCCCTTTTTTCAACTTAATAACAAAGCAAATAATCCACATAAAGCAATACCATCAAATACACCAGCACCACCAATACTCAACACACCCGAACTCATAGCTTGAATGTCTTTTAGATGCAACAAATCAGCACCAATGAGCGTACCCAGAACACCACCAGCAAAAGCTACAGGTGCAGCATGAGGTGAGGCTATTAGCATGGCAGACACAGCCGCACTCAAAGGAGCAAGCAATGGATTCATTTGAATGCCAATTCCCGGTACTACCTGGGCTGCAAAATAGCTGACAACAGTTACAATGGCAGTAACTAGCAGAATTGCCAAAGCATTTCCCTGATAAAATTGGTATAATGCCAACGCTACAGGTATTAATCCACCACCCACATTCAGAGCTACCACAGTAGAACGTTGTATTTTCCTTAATGGAATGCCCCAAAATTCCCTTAACCACAGTGCAGCAAATTCATCCGCTACTTGAAAGGGAGCTTCTAAGCGATAAAGGGGAATATTGATTGTACTAGTAACAATTACTAGCAGCAATAATAAAAAGGCAATATTAGGAGAAAAACCCAACTTGGCTACTGCAATTTCTACCACATCTATTGCTACAGCAAACCAGATAAATGGCAGCAACAGCAACAAAGCGATAAATAACAGTAATGAAACTGGTAGATAAATCATAGGTGTGAGAAAATAGAATTAATTGGAAGTTACAGCATCCAATCCAGCCTTTTGGCAATTTACCAGCAACTAGAGAATGTGATTATTCCCATATTTTCGAGAATTTAATTTTGTTGTGTATGTTTACAGCTACAAAATCAAGACAAGTAAATTTTTGTATCTGATACCTATTGTAGAAACTGAATCGTGCAGTTTAAATTCGTGTATACCCCACCAAAAAAATGTGTATTGCCGTACTTGGATGAAAAATCAACTAGGTTTCTTGCTAAAGCTACTTCTACTCTCAACTGTAATATCATTTTTGATTAAGTATGTCGGTCCGATGTTTTTGATTCCAGACACATCAACAAACGTACTAATTCTAATTTTATTGCCTACTGTAATTATGATAACTGTCCTACTTTGGAGAATTCCAGCACAAAAGCAAAATTAACTGCAATTTTCTAGGGGGAAACCCTTAAAATCAGATAACCTAGCTACATAGCTAGAAAATTTTATCAAAGTAAGTTTTGGGAGTTAGTGTGTGAAACTTGGTCAATGGATTGGTTTAATTGCCTTAGTAATATCGTTATATATATTGTGGCAACTACGAGAAGTACTATTACTGATATTTGCTGCTGTTGTTTTAGCAACTGCCTTAAATAGGTTAGCTCAACGTTTGGAAAGCTTAGGGATGAAACGTGTCCTTGCTGTTGTTCTGTCAGTAGCTCTCTTTTTCGCTGGTGTAATTGGCTTTTTCTGGCTGATTGTGCCACCCTTTGCCCAGCAATTTCAAGAACTCACTTTACGAGTTCCCCAAGGGTTTGAGCGTATTAATGATTGGATTGACGAACAGAGAACTCACATTCCTGACCAATTAGCACCTTTTATCCCCGATCTTAACGGATTAATTTCCGAAGCACAGCCCTTATTTAATCGAGTATTGGGAAACTCTTTTGCCTTTGTTTCTGGCTCTTTGGTAATTGTCCTGAATATTCTCTTAGTGCTAGTTTTAACAGGGATGTTTTTAGCAGATCCTAATGCTTATCGTAAAGTATTTATACGGCTGTTTCCCTCATTTTATCGGCGACGAGTAGAGGGAATTTTAGCTAAGTGTGAAACTTCATTGGAAGGATGGGTGACAGGGGCTTTTATTGCTATCTTTGTGGTGGGATTGATGAGCTTGGTGGGCTTATCAGTTTTGGGTGTAAAGGCAGCTTTAGCACTAGCAGTTTTAGCAGGATTTATGAATTTAATTCCCAATTTGGGACCAACTATGAGCGTTGTTCCAGCAATGGCGATCGCTCTTTTGGATTCTCCTTGGAAACCTGTTGCTGTCTTAATTCTCTACTTTTTTATTCAACAAGCTGAGAGTAATTTTATCACCCCTGTAGTCATGGCACATCAGGTATCTTTATTGCCAGCAGTAACCTTAATTTCTCAGTTATTTTTTGTGACTTTCTTTGGCTTTTTAGGATTGTTATTAGCACTGCCTTTAACTGTTGTCGCTAAAATTTGGATACAAGAAGTATTAGTTAAAGATGTTTTGGATGAATGGCGGCATAATCATCAACTAGATAATGAATTAGTGATGGTTTATGAATCTGCTGATATCAACGACATTCAGGAAGTGGAAGTTATGGGGAAGGATGAAGAGTAATTAGACATAGGAGTGAAAAAGATTGTAGAGACGTTATATGGAACGTTTCTACAAAGGTTCTGGATAACGCATATTTACAGCAGATTTCGCTGTTGGGATGTACATACCCAGCGGGCAAGATGCCCGCACCACAAGAGTTTCATTATTCAAGTTTGTATCTCATTTAAATGAAATCCGCTGTAAATTCGGTCGATGTCTATTGTAAATAGCGATATTGAGAGCGATCGCTCCGACGGAACACTCCAGGAATTGCTCTTTTGGTAAACCTTGTTAAAATCTAATCATGGGTTGTACCATCTGGCATAATTGCACCTGTGAGCTTTGCTTTTTCTAGATTTGCTCCACTAATATTTGCATCTTTTAGATTTGCTTTTTCTAGCTTGGCATGACTTAGGTTTGCTCCCCGCAAGTCTGTTAAAGTTAGGTTAACTCCATCTAGGTTCAAACCGTGGAAAGATGCCCCACAGAGGTTTGCTTTACTCAAATTAGCACCACTGAAATTACCGCTGAGATTGACACCAACCAAGTTTACTCCACTAAGAGTAGCACCACTGAAATTTGTTCCACTAAATTCTGCGTTTGTCAAATTTGCTCCAGATAATTCAGCAGCCGTAAGATTAGTACCTTTTAACACTGTTTGCATTAAATTTGTATTAGTCAGTTTTGCACCAGTTAAGTTAGCACAAAATAGATTCGCTTCACTTAAGTTTGAGAAACTTATATTTGACTGAATGAGTTTTGCACTGTGCAAATTTACCTTAGTTAAATTAGTACTACTCAAATTAGCCTGACTTAAATCTGTAGCTTGCAGATTAGTTAATTCCATATTTGAATATGATAAATCAGCCCCAGTTAAATTAACATAACTTAAGTCAGTACCAGATAAGTCAGCCTTTGCTAATGACGCACCTGGGGCAATTAAATATGCACCTTTTTCAGGAACAAAATCTTTAGGAAAGATGGTTTGTGGATTGTAAATTGCTTGCTGAAGATTTGCACCTTCAAGATTTGCATCCTCCAGATTGGCTTCCAAAAGATTGGCATTAATCAAATCAGCGTTATTCAAATTTGAGCCAATTAGCTTGGCTTTTCTCAAGTTTGCCTTAGTCAAATTAGCTCCACTTAAGTTAGCTCCGCTGATGTTAATCTGATAAAGAAGCGCTCCACTTAGGTTCGCTTTTCTTAGTGTGAGATTTTCTAGGCTTACTGACGTGATTTTTATTTTCTCAAGATTGGCATTATCAAAATTAGCTTCATTCAAAGTAATGTTAGATAAGCTACCATTACTAATATCTACACCCTGAAAATTTGCACCATTTAATTTTCCATAAGTTATGATAACACCCTTGAGATTAGCATTTCTGAAATTGGCTTGAGTGAAATTGACTTTACTTATACTTTTCCCACTCAAATTAACACCAGCTAAATTAATACCTGTAAAATCTCTTTCTCCAGCTTCATACCTGCGCCAAAACTCTTTACCATCAACAGGTATATCCTGTAAATCTTCTTCTGCTGCATAAATCCTATTAACTAACCACATTATTCTCTCAATTTGAAATTCTAAATCTCTGAATTTTCTGCTATCTTGCGTTTCTTCCTCAATTACATCAATTTCTTCTTCTTGCTCACTTTCAGTAATATCACTAATTTCATTAATAGCCTCTTCTTTTATCAATACACCTTGATTCTCTCGACGTTCTACTCTTTCAAAAAACTCCTTCACTATTTCTGCATCATCTAGAATTTTAATCTCAGTTGAAGTTTCACTATTATTCAAACCTTCACTCAGATCAAAAGATTGATTTAAACACTGTTGCAACTCAGCTACTTGAGTAGTTAAAAGTGCAACCTCTTGTTGTATAGTTTCAAATTTCTCTAATTCTGGTCTATTATTAAATTCCTGCTTCAGTTCATCAAAATACTGTTTTAGCCAAGCAATATTTTTTCGTCTGAGATTTTGCTCTGCTTCAACTTGAGAAATTCGATCTGCTAAAGATGCTAAATTGAGTTCTGAATCAGACGTATTCATTAATTTTCACTAACTATCATTGTGTGTCTATATTTATAGTTTTCCCAATATCAAAGCTAGACTAACGAAAGAAGGATATAAATAAATTTTCCCTAACCACACCCTCTCCAGCAATTTGAAAGGAGGTGGCAACAGATGGGTTCTATTGTTAGAATTACAGACACCATTAAAAGCTTAAGTGATTTACAAACTTGTTGTAACTTACATCAAGCATGAAGATAAAAAAAATTTTTCTTTTACGCAGTCACCGCACCTACACCATCCCTAACCAGATGACCATCTTCCATGTAAACAATGCGATCTGCTATATCTAAAATGCGATTATCGTGGGTAACGAGCAAAATTGTACAACCATGCTCTTTTGCTAATTTCTGCATTAATTCTACCACATCCCGCCCAGATTGCTTATCCAGTGCGGCTGTCGGTTCATCTGCTAAGACTATTTTAGGTTGACTTACTAATGCTCGTGCGATCGCAACTCGTTGTTTTTGTCCACCGGATAAACTATCTGGGTAGTAATCAATTCGATTTCCTAATCCTACCTCTTCTAGCATTGCTTTTGAACGATTGAGCATTTCTTGAGTTGATATTTTTGGTTGTAATTCTAAACCCATTCGCACGTTTTGCAGTGCTGTTAAGCTACCATGTAAGTTATGAGCTTGGAAGATATAGCCGTTATTTCGTCGCGCTTGGGTGAGTTGTTTGGGATTAGCTTTGCATAATTCCTCACCTAATATTCGCAAGCTTCCTGATTGAGCAGAACGTAACCCACCGGCTAAGGTTAATAATGTGGTTTTTCCTGAACCTGATGGGCCTGTCATGATGACAATTTCACTTGTGTTAATGGTAAGGTTGATATTAAATAATACTTGTTTTTTCAGTTGTCCAGTCCCAAAGTAATGGTCGAGGTTTTGAATTGAAATTACTGGTTTTAGAGAATTAATAGTTTGCATAATCGAGGTTTTAAAGAGGTTTTTCACGCAGAGACGCAGAGGCACAGAGAGTGATTTTGAAGTGTTTAAAACATATCGGCTGGATCGGCTGATTGTAGTTTACCAGTGGCTATTGTGCCGGAGATTGTACACATGATGATTGTCAATAGAAAAACTATTAACGCTCTTGTTAAGGTCATGTATATCGGTAAGTTTGTGGCATTTCTAGTCAGTTGATAAAGTCCTAAAGGTACTATGAATCCAGGAATGAAACCTAATGCTGCTAAAATAATGGCTTCTTCAAAAATTACACCTAATAGGTATGAGTTCTGATATCCCATTGCTTTAAATGTGGCGTATTCTTTGAGATGAGCATTTACATCTGTAGAAAGAACTTGATAAACAATAATGACCCCAACAATAAATCCCATAGATACGCCTACTGTAAATATAAAGCCGATGGGACTTTCTTTTTTCCAATAATCTTCTTCAAATTTAATAAATTCTTGCTTAGTAAAAACTCTCACATCTTCATTTTTTAGTTGTGATTTTAATGCTTGTGCAACCTGTTGTGGATCATAGCCTGGTTGAATGGAAATTAAGCCGAGATTGATACTTCCTACCTGTCGTTTGGGAAAGATGCGGAGAAAGTTTTCTTCGCTAGAAATTAGCGTTCCATCAGCACCAAAGGATGCTCCTAATTTAAATAATCCACTAATATTAATTGTCCTTTTTTCTATTTCTGTGCTGACAATTTTACCTGCATCAATTTGGCTAAATACCTGCTCATAATCACCTCTAGCTCCCCGGTCAAAAAGGAAGTGATCTGGTAATTTAAGTTTATCTAATTGGGCGTTGATTTCTGGTATATCTAATACAGCTTGTTCAGGATTAAACCCGATTGCTTGCACTGATGTCTTACGGCGTGTTTGGGGATTTTTCCAGGTTACTAAACCGATATACATGGCTTCGGCTGATTTAACACCGGGTACATCAGCAGCTTGAAACAGTCGTCTTCGGGAAAAAGTGGACATATTTTGCATATTTCGGCTTTGCGGACTGATTAAAACGATGTCTGCAAGCACAGCGCGGTTTAAGGTGGTGTTGCTGTCATACAAGGCGTTCTGAAAGCCAAGCTGCATGAAGATGAGAACATCAGCAAAAGCAATACCGGATAAAGCAACTAATAGTCTACTTTTGTGGTGGTTGAGTTGTAACCATCCTAAAGGTGTGCGTCTTCGCAGTTCTTGAATTAATCCTATCATAGTGAAATTACTGCCTTAACTTGCAAATTAGTAAATTTTGCTGCTTTTTGGCTAGATGTTTTATCTAGCTGTACATGAACTTCTACAACTCTCGAATCAATATTTTCACTGGGGTCACTATTGATCACATTTTGCCGTTGTACTTTCCAGCCTACCCAATCTACGGTTCCCTGTAATTCACCCGGTAGGGAGTTGCTAGTTATTTTTACCTTTTGTTGAGGAGTAATTTTACTTACGTCATTTTGGTAAACTTCCACAACTGCATACATCTGCTTAGTTTGTCCAATTTCGACAATTCCGTCGTTGGATACTACTTCACCAGAACGTGTATAAATATCAAAAATTACACCACTTTGGGGTGATTTCACATAAGCTTGGTCTAAATTTGCCTTGGCTTGCTTGGCTGCGGCTATAGTACGGTTAACTTCGGCTTTTGCTGCTGCTACGTCTACCGGACGCACTTCGGCTATTTGGTTTAAGGTGGCTGTGGCTGAACTAACTTGTTTGCTACCTGTGGCGTTAATCCGTGCTAGAGCAGTTTTGGCTTCCCTAATTTGCTCGCGTCCTGTGCTATCAATGCGGTTGAGGTTGGCTCTAGCTTCACTCAATTGCTGGGTAATGGTATCTACACTGAGGCTTTTAGTATCAAATAAAGACTGGGAAATTGCCCCATCTTGGTAAAGTTGTTGATAGCGTTGCAGTTCTACTTGAGCATTTTTGAGTTCAGCTTGGAGTCTATTAATTGTTGCTTGTTGTGCTGTTGTCTCACCTTGCCATTGAGCTTCTAATCTAGCAACGGCTTGTCTTTGTCCGGTTTCATCTCCTAGCTTTTGTGCCTCTATTCGGTCAATTTCAGCTTTTTGGGCGTTTATTTCGCCTAATTTCGCGCCGGATTGCACTTTTTCTAAGTTTACTTGGGCAACTTTTACAGATGCTTGGGCTTCTTGAAAAGCGGCTTCGAGACGGGGACGATTATCCAAAATGGCTATGATTTGCCCAGCTTTCACGTTATCCCCTTCTTTAACCAAAAGTGTCTCTACTCGGCTATTTTGACTAGAAGCAGGTGCGGAAAGTTTAATTATTTTTCCCTTGGGTTCGAGTCTCCCTAAGGCTGTCACAGTCTTAATTTGCGGTATGCTGACTTGGGAAACTTGAGTTTTATCGGCAGCTTTAGACTGATTTTGTAAAAGTCTATACCCTTGTATGCCACTAATGCCGATAATTATCGCTGTTCCCAGCATCATTATTGGTCGAGAACTAGGTTTAAATGCTACATCACGTACCATAAGTTTCTCTCTTAAAATTTAGGATGGTAAGTAAACTAATTAGTTTAGTGACACTACTAAACTAAACTGTACATTACAATAATGTCAATAGTCACCGGAAAAATTAATCTGGGTAGCTTATATGCGAAAAAAGAACAAAGCTGTGGAAGAAAGTCTTGTAGAGCGATCGCCTTCACAAGGAGTACAAAACCAAAGACAATCACTATTAGCAGATAAAGTTGATGCTATTCTGGCTGGTGCTATGCAGGAATTTTTGGCGCATGGTTATGCTGCGACAACAATGGATAAGGTGACAGCCGCCGCAGGTGTATCGAAAACAACTGTATACAGCTATTTTCAGGATAAGGAAGGATTATTCACTGCATTGATTGAAGGATTAGCGCAGAAAAAATATTTGGCTGTTTTTAACCCTGAACCCGGATTTCTGGAAGGTGAACCTGAGATTGTGCTGCGTCGCTTGGCAAAAAATATTTTAGATAATACTAATTGTTCACAGGAATTACTGGGTCTTGTGAGGCTGATTATTGCCGAATCTGGGAGGTTTCCCTCTCTAGCACAAGTATTCGTCCGCAATGTAGATAAACCTGCTTTGGAGGTGATTAGCAAATATTTTAAAGCCCATCCAGAACTACAATTACCTGATCCAGAGGTAGCTGCACGGATTTTTAAGGGTACATTAATCCATTTCACAATTATTCAGAATATGCTCCATAGTCAAGAGATTTTGCCAATGGAGAGCGATCGCTTGATTGATAATTTAGTTAATTTAATCACTAGTAATAAAAAAGATATACATGGTGACAAGTATTCCGGCACAAGGCATAAATCACCCAGACGCAAGCGCACACCAGGGGGTAAATTTCAGGCTGATTATGGTTCTGAGACTAAAAAGTTGCGGTCTATCAGGCTTACAGATACTGCTTGGGCAAAGTTAGACGAATTAGCCGCAGCAAATAATTTGACCCGCAGCGAGATGATTGAAATCTTTGCGCGTCAAGGATTTGGAGATAATCAGGAGTCGAGAGAGTGATTTTTGTATATACATGGATAGAGTTACAGCAGGGTTGGTTAGCAGCCGTGAAGGATTCAAGTATTTGTGATGAAATTGCTGATCTGGTAGAGTGCGTTAAACTCTGTTAACGCACAACTTATATCATGTTTATAAATTGCTAACCGCTTCCGCAATTTTCCTAGAAACAAAAGGTAAAATTTCCCGGCTTTTGGCTTGTGCTTTCCCTTCTGTAAATACCACTAATAGATAAGGATGCTGATCTGGTAATTCAATATAAGCTGCATCATGGCGCACAGAACTTGTCCAACCAGCTTTTGACCAAATTTGACTATTTTCCGGTAATCCATCGCCTATAAAGCCTGTAACTTGGTCTTCTTCGACATCTTGGGGTAACTCATCAGCCTTAATACTGCGTTTGAGTAAAGACATCATGGATTGCGATCGCACACTCGACACAGCTACCCCACCCACGATACTATGCAATAACCTCGCCGCAGCATTGGCAGTCAGCATATTCCTATTTTCAAACATCTCCCCATAAAACGCCCTTTCCCGTCCATAGGGACCATCTCCCCAAGTTTTTTGACAGACATTAATCGTCCCCATTTCCTCCCACCCCAAAGACTGGTAATAGCGATTAATAATATTGCGTTGATATTTCCACGTTTCAAAAGGTCCAGCGGGTAACTCTGCTCCAGAAGTAGTCCCGCTGAGAATATCGACAATTAAACTAGTAGCATCATTGCTAGAATCAACAATCATATCCCGCAAAGCTCGCTCCAATTCCTTGGAAGTCTGAGTCATTCCCTTTCCTAGCCATTCATGAACCGCTACTAAATAAAACAACTTCACCACACTAGCAGGATAAATGCGTTCTACACCACGATAACTAAATCCTCGCACCGGATGATTCCAAAAAGCGTCAGGAGTTAAAGCACCACCTGTATTTACAAGTACAGGAGGATCATACACAACCCAAGTTAAAGCAATTTGGTTTCGAGCTAAACTTGCAAAATTAGACCAAGTTGCCTCTAAAATTTCATTACCGAGATTTTCTAGTTGTTCGTCTTTATTAAAAAAAACCATTTGTAAATAATGTCCTTATGCTATCAGGAGTCTAGTTTCTCGCTCAATCCTATCATTACCTGTATAATTACTAAGATAGTAACTATAATTAGACTGAATCAGGATTAACAGGATTTAAAGATTAACAGGATATTTATCTGAATGAAGATTTAGGAATTAAACAGAATGGTGATTGTATGCTCCTGTAAATCCTTAAATCCTGAACATCCTAATTCAGACAAAATGAAGATATAGGAATTAAACAGAATGGTTATAGCGGTATACATTTGAATGAAATACATCATAGCCCCCTCATCGCTTGCGGGGAGGGGGTTGGGGGTGGGGTTCTTGTATCTCACTCAACCGAGAACCGCTATATTGTATGATCCTGTAAATCCTTAAATCCTGGGTATCCTGATTCAGACAAAATGAAGATTTAGAAATTAAACAAAATGATTATTGCATTATCCTGAAAATCCTTAAATCCTGAAAATCCTGATTCAGACAATATTATTTTTTATCTAAACCAGATTTACCTATGTCTTTAAACTTACTAATTCCCCATTCCCCAACAGAAGAATATTACTGTAACATTGACCTAAATCTATATGATTCTCCTGAATGCACCCGCTTGGCAACCCAAGCCGCAACAGGAAGACATTTACGAGTAACGTTAAATCATCAAGATACAGCAGTTGCAGTTTGTTTGTGTGAAGATGACTATCCCGGATGGTTATCTGTTCAAGATTTGCAGTTTCTCAAACCAACAGAAGCAGTATATCAACCCCAATTCATCTCAGCAGCAGAAATTCAACAACGCATACCAGCAGTTATCGCTTTTATTCAAGCGGCAAAAGAAGAAGATAATTATTACCTTTGGGGTGGAACAGTTGCACCCAATTATGACTGTTCTGGTTTAATGCAAGCAGCATTTAAATCTGTAGGTGTTTGGCTACCGAGAGATGCTTATCAGCAAGAAAATTTTACTCAACCAATTGATTTTACTGAATTACAACCAGGGGATTTAATATTTTTTGGAACTCCCCAAAAAGCAACTCATGTAGGTTTGTATTTGGGTGATAGTTGCTATATTCATAGTTCAGGAAAAGAACAAGGACGCAATGGCATTGGTATTGATCAACTTTCGGAACAAGGAGATCAAGTTAGTCAGTCTTATTATAAACAATTGCGCGGTGCTGGTAGAGTTGTCAAGTGCTACAAACCGCAGAATTAGCGCTGTTCCAGGTTCTTTGTAGCAACTTTCTTCTTAACTGGCTTTTGAGTTTCATTTTGGGACAATATAAAGGTATCTAGCGACTCCTTTGGTTGGACTATTTGGAGACGCAAAAACTGTTCCCATACACCATTGCTGAATAAGTCTACAGCAGTTTGAGGATTTTGATGAGCAATATTAATAATCACTCTACGCCATCCCTGAACCAATAAATCAATAAATATTTCTTCACCAGAAAATTTATTTAACAACGCAAATGCAGTTTGTAAACCAGCGGGTAAAATTTTTGCCCTTAGTCTCTGAATTACCACATTTAACCAAATCGGTACAAGTTCCAACCAGTTATTTGCTTCTATTTCTGTAATTCCCATATCTTCCATACCCAGCGCACCCCAAATGCAGAGGGCTTCTATAGCTAATTCAACCTCACGATTTTGTAAAGCATTTTTCCATAGTTGTTGAACATGATTTTGACAGCGATAATCAAAAAATTGATATGCTCCCTGAACAACTTCAGGAATTGTGACTTTATAAACTGACTCCCCTGTTGGTAAGTAGCCACCACGATAAAAAAGCTGATTATAACAACCGCAAAGATGAATTTGTTGATCAACTATGACTTCTTTTACATGGGAATTTCCTAACCAAAAAATCTGTACACCTGGTAAACTTTCAAGAGTTTTTATTGATTGTAATTTGTCTTTAAGTTCCGGTGGTATTGATCTTTCTTCATTTTCTTTTTGTCGTGCAATTCCATAACCAATTAAAATCCCAACTCCATTATTAACTAATTTTTGTAGCAGAGTTATAAATTTATCATCGACAACAGCCTGACTTATCCAAGGATAATAAAGCAGAATTTGATGTTTTGCTGAATTTAAAACTTCTAAAAAAGCTGGAGCAATTTCTCCGTCTCGTAACTGCACTGCCATAGCTTCACCCTGTGAGGTTTCTAGCGTCTGTTGGCGAATCTTTTCTAGTCTAGATTCTATTTCATCATTTTTATGCTTAAAAATTGCCTCACGCGCATAATTGATGGTTGCATCTGACAATTCACACAATGCTGGTAAGGATATTTTACCTTGATTTAGTAGTGACTCCAGCCAATTTGATTCCCTTTCTAAAATTTGCTTTCCTCTTCTAAGTTGAACGCTCAATTTATCTTCTATTGCATCAAAAATCACAAACAGAGATATAGTCTTCCAAAAAATTTGTGTTGGTGGTATCACTTTAAAAGCAGTGACTATTTTACTCTCTTCTGGGACATGAAACGCTAAATTTGAATCTTGAAGAATTTCTTGTATTTTCTCAAGTGGTAAAGAAGAGATATTGTTTATTTTATTTTCAATATTTACAAAAGTTGCTAAATCAGGTAGTTTTATGGTGACATCACTTAAAGATTCTGATTGAAAGGTAATATTTCCACCTAAAAAGTCAGTAACAGCATAAATCTGTACAGCATATGGTGGTTGAGGAACAGTTCCTTTTTCATAAAATAAACGCCCTTCTGTAGTAACTGTAATTGGTGATGTTACTGCTAAAGTTTGTAATGACTGAAGAGTAGAAATTGTACTTTTTACAAATACAGCATCAAGCCCAAGTACAGAGGCTAATTCATCTGATGTTGGTGCAGGATCAAACTCAATACCAGCGCGGATAATAAATTCTTCAAGTACATTAAATTGACGTGGTTCTTTGATAGTTAATTCTACAGTATTTTGACGCAGACTATAGCATAATTGACGCGCAGCTAAAACTGATAAACTAGAACTTTGCGCTTCAATTTTTTCTACTAGATTTTTAAGATTGTCATCAATAGGTTTAGCAGAAGAGGCAAGAAACATCAACTAAATAAGATTAGATAATTTAATTTGTACAAATAATTGTAACCCATAAAGTAAACTACTTTTATGCTTTCAACAAGCCTTGGCGACGATGAGCATACCAAGCGAATCCAGCACCAGTTACAAACATTAGTAGACTATAAATTGCCCCAGGAATGGCCATTGTGGGAGTATTCAGCAGCGTAGGCGTAGAAGCGATCGCGATCGCCAGAGTCCCGTTTTGGATTCCTACTTCTATTGTAATTGCCGTAGTGCGTTTTTCTCCTAATTGGGTGAAGGTAGCGATCGCAAAACCTAAAGCCATTGTTACGATATTCAAAACCAGAGTTGCCCAGCCCACATCTATTACATAAGAAATAAAGTTATTCCGTTCTCGCAGCAGCACTCCAGTAATTACCACCCCCAAGAAAAATAAAGACACCCACTTCACAGGTTTATCTGCCTTGTCTGAGAGTCCAGGTGCATACCGATTCGCTATCATCCCAATTGCTATAGGTAAAAGTGTAATCACCGCAATCTGCAAAATAGTACTTAAAAAAGGTAACTGTAGCGTTGTTCCTTCCCCCAAAAATGTCTGCATTGAAAAATTTATGACCAAAGGAATCGTAAAAACCGTAATTAAACTACTAATAGCTGTTAGCGTCACAGAAAGAGCAACATCACCCCCACCTAAAAACGTAATCATATTAGAAGTAGCTCCACCGGGACAGGCTGCTAAAATCATCACACCTACCGCTAATTGTGGATCAAGGGGAAACACCGAGGCAATTCCAAAGCCCACAATCGGCAACACCAACAACTGCGCCACCAAGCCAATCACCACCGCTTTAGGATAGATTACAACTCGTTTGAAGTCCTCTAGAGTCAAGCTTAACCCCATGCCTAGCATGATAATAAATAGAGCTAGGGGCAGAAAAACATCTGTTAGAAAATTTGCTTCCATCCTTAACCTGCCTTGGTAATAATAAAATTACCTCTGAATTCTACCGTGTTATAGCGTTTCCTCATCATATGAGCTACATCATAGCCCCCTCATCGCTTGCGGGGAGGGGGTTGGGGGTGGGGTTTTTGCACCTCACTAAACTGATAACCGCTGTATCGTTAAAATTCCAGTTATTGATTGTAATATTACTTGCTCTTGTGAATTACAGCAGATTGCAGATCAATGAGGCTTCGCCGTGAGCGTCAGCCGATAGCTTGCGTGGCGTAGCCATACGGTACAGAATCAAAATTGAAACCTAGACACCAAAACAGTACAGAGCGATGAGTAACGAGTAATGAGTAAGAAGGAGAGTCAATCAATTGGTACTCAAAACTCTTCTGACTCCTGAATTCTGCTGTATATTCGTCCAAAATTTTTCAAATATCCTCTAACTGAAGAGACGAGAAACATCAATAAAACCTCCATGACGACTGACAATATTTGCCACTTCCGAATACATACCACCAACTGTCCCTGATTTACTGGTAAATAAATCGTGACAACCAACAATTACCAATAATTCTTGAGCGCGGGAAAATGCCACATTCACCCGTTCTGGTTTTTTAGCAAATCCCACATCTCCTTGATGATTATTACGCACCATACTCACAATTACAACTGGTCTTTCCATTCCTTGAAATCTGTCAACTGTACCTGTTCTAATTTGCAGTGAAGGGAAAAGTTCAGATTGTAGCCGTTCATCAATTTTTCTAAGTTGAGAACCATAAAATGTAATTACGGCTATTTCTTTTTTGGGTTCACCATTAGCAACTTTAGAACTCCACGCATTTTCAAATTGATGACAGATATTTTCTATGACATCAATTTCTCGGATATTAAAAAACGAAGTTCCCAAACGTTCTTCTTGAAATTCCTGTTCTCTAGGCATTTTCACCCAAATCAAATGATGTTCTGGTTTAATTATTTCCCCTGCTAGATGATGAGCGCGTTTGCTGTCAGGTTCTAAAATCCCACATTCTAATTTACCATCATAAAATTGATTAATTGCTCCCATGATATTCGGGTGCATTCGATATTGGGTATTTAGCATTTGTTTGATGCTATTATCAGCAGTTTCAAACTGACTTTTAAATAATGATTCTTCTAAAAATTGTAATTCTTCTCTAGTATTGCCAATTTTTTGGGCAACTTCTTCAACAGTGCTAGTATCAAGCATGGGTGGTAATTGTCGATGATCTCCAACCATGACTAATTTTTTACCCTTCAAAGCGGGAATTAATAACTCTGGGGGAGTACATTTACTAACTTCATCAATAATGACAACATCAAAAGATTGAAATTCTTCAGAAAAATTATAATTTGCAGCTTGAACACAGGTGATACCAACGACGTTAGCATTATCTAAATAAATTCGTCTCAAATCGTTACTATCGCGTTCTGATGGTTGACGTAGTTTATTAATCCAATCTTGGACAAAATTTTGATATCTTTGCAGATAATTTTCTTCATTTTGCAATTGTTGTTGCCAAATATCAAACTTGTCTTTGATTAAGTTTAAAAATTCTAGATTGAATAAATCACTTTCGGTATTTTTAACCTTAAATTTATCAGGTATTTCTTGCCATGTTATTTGCCACCAATTTCGCTCTATAATTAAAGAATCTGGTATCTGTAATTGCAATTGCTGTTCTAGTTCATTTAGCTTGATTTGTGATTTATCAAGTTTCTTTTGAGCCGTTTTTGTTTCTTTTTTGAGCTTGATTAATTCCTCATGTAATGAATCTTGAATCATCTCTAAAATAGCAATTGGTTCTAATGATGAAATCAAGGGTTCAAGTTTAATTATGTTACTTTCCCAAATTTTGACTTGCTTGGAAAATTCTTGATGCTGTTCCCAAATGTTTGATTGTTTAGCGAGATATTTTTCGGTTAGATTACGCAATTTAGCAGGTATATTGGGATTTCTGTTAAGTTCTTCCAACATATTTACAACTCTTGCAAGTTGTAAATTAGCATCTTGACTAGCTTTTTCTACTTGAGATTGAGTCGCAAATATTTGTTCTTGGGTAATACCATTATTTGGCAGTTCATTTAATTGGTTTTGTTGTTTTTGTAAAATATTAAGTTGTTGTTCAGCTTCAGTTTTAACTTTTGCAACACATTGACGAGAATTTGCCAGAATTATATCCAGTAGTTCTTGTGTAATTTGGGTAAGAGTAGAATGGATATTATCTAATTCATAAGCTGCGCCATATGTTCTTTGCAGTTTAGTTAAAAAAGATTGGGTATTTTCAACCAACGATTTACGCTGTTTAGAGGTAAGGAGTTGATAATCATTTAATTCTTGATATGTTACCTGCCATTGAGTGCGATCGCTTTTTGATAAAACTAGAGGAATTTGACTAAAATTTTCCTGTAAGAAATAACTAAAACTATGCTGTTTACCTCGTCTATCAGTGAAGTTACCTTGAATTTCATACGATATTGCTTTTGTTAATAGCTTCCAATCAGGTAAGCCAATTTTATAATTTTTGGGGACAATTGGTAATTTTAAATTATTAGCAAACATTAATAAACCTAGTGGTAAATCTACCATATTATCTGTTAATGGTAAGTCTGATTGCTGACAATTTTTCACAACTTGATACAGATTGTTATAAGCTGTAGATTTCCATTCTATAACTGCTTCGATAATATAATCAATTTCTCGCTTGCGATTTTCCCATAGTTGAATTGTTGGCTGTAGACTTTTATCCTTATTTAGAAATTGCTGATACTCTGTTTGTAATTGATGCAAATATGTAGAATCTTTTTTGAAAGCCTCTACTAATGTGGTTAATTCTGACATGGCTACAATCACATCATGAGCATAACTAAATATTTTTTTTAATTCATCAATTTCAGTTGCTACTGTTTCACGTAACCAAGCTGCTAACCCAAATGCTCCACGCGCAGGACGAACAAAGCCAAGTTCATCTACATACTTAATAGCTTGACGAACATTTTCCCGGAAACTTTCTACTTGAGTATGATCTTTTGTATATGGTTGCAGACAGGGTAAAAAATCTTTAACTTCTGCTGAATCCCAGTTTATTGGTAAGGTTTTTAGTAGATTTTTTAATCCAATTTTTAGGGATTCAATTGTATTTTGATTTGCTAAGATTTCATTGTAAGCTATTTCTTGAATTTGACAGATTTCCTTTAGATTCTCTTTTTCTACTTTTGATTCGTTTTGTTTTTGATTAAATTCTTCCTCAGATTGAAGATAAGCTGTAAAACGTGGTGATGATGCTAATAATTGAGTAAATATTTTGATGTTTTCCTGACGTTGAGCGAGATTATTTTCACAGTCAGTAGCGGTATGTTCTAGCCATCTGCCAATTACTTGATCTTCTAAAAATGGCTGTCCTTCTTCTCCAACTTTTTCGGCTCTTCCCTTGCGTACAGCCCGAATTACAGGGTTATGAACTAACCTGCTTAAAGCATTATCAACTGCTAAATTAGCCTGAGAAGTAATTAATGTGCGTCCACCCCGCAGGGCTACTTGATAGCAAATTTCAGCAATTACGGTAGTTTTACCTGTACCTGGTGGTCCTTGAATTAAAACTAAATCATCTGCGGCTAGTACCTTTTCTACAGATGCTTTCTGACCTGGATTTGCAGCAGACAACAATAAATCTTGTGCTTTAAGTTTGACAGTTTTTTTAATGGATCTGGCTTGAGAAGCATCAAATAAGAAGTTACCTAAATAGGGATTTTGGGTGCGTCCTTGTCTTAATTGTTCTAAGGCTTTTTCTTTGCGTTCAATTTGTTTTATATCACCGGCAGCATCAAAAAATAAATATCCAGTTCCAGGGAGTTGATAATTACCTGCTGCTATATATTCAACCAAGTCGCGTTCTAATCTAATGTGAATAATATTATATTTTTGGTCAATTTTTTCAATGGTTCCTAATTGACGACTACTGCGACGATTTCTTTCGCTAGGAACGGTGTCAGAAAATTTGATGTCTTGGTTTTTCGCCTGTTTCACTCGTTCCCAAAAATTTTCTACATCTAAATAATTTTCTTCGGAACCGTCAAGAGTGGCTGAGTTGAGATTCATCTCAAACGCGATTTGTTTTTTATTATTACTGTATTGATAATTAATAAAAACTACACAAAATTGCCGTGCTTTAGCGATGCGTTCTTCAACTTTTAGAAATGCTTTCCATGCTTGTAGTTGTTCTTCTGTGGGTACATGATGACCACAAACTGGCATGGTTGCTATTTGTGCTAATACCTTTGGTGGAATAGCGGAGGGATGATGATGATTAGGAACTAATTGTAAGCGTAAAGGTAAAGCATAACCATCACCTTGTCCTCGTGAAGGTTGTAGTAAATAAGCTGAGAGAATCTTTAAACCGCTAGCTCCATTTTTTTGGACTGCTGCTCTAAATCCTAAGGTTTTTCTAAGCTCTTTAAGTCTTTTTGGTAATTCAAATTCACTTTCATCTGTAGCTATTGTTAAGTCCCAAATTTCTTCTCCTGGGTCTTTTCCAGAACCCTGACGACGAATATAAAATAAGCAAGGTTTTTTACCAACGCATTCAAATATTAATTCATGGGCGCGTTCTCGTCGTTCTCGAAATTCGGGGTATAATTCAACTGTTGATTGACCTTCAAAGTTGCGAATTAAACTATCAATTGTTGAATTGAGTAAGGTGTATCCCCAGGTTTCTGATTTTTGATTGTTTGGTAAAGTTGGCATGAATGCTCCTGGATTTTTTTTTCACGCAGAGGAGCCAGTGTGTTGGGCGGCTCTGCCGACTTAAAGCAACTGGCGTAGCGCAGAGGCGCAGAGAGGAGTTTGTTTTTTTTGAGGTTAAAGATGAAATTGGTGATAGGTTTGACTGGCGGCTCGATGTAATAATGAGTGTCTCCAAACTAGGGATTTCATATCTTCTGCGTAACCACCACCAATAACGCAAGCGACGGGATAACCAGCGCTGACACAGGTACTTAAAACTTGCATTTCTCGCCGAAAAATGCCTGTGTCTGTTAGGGCTAGTTTACCTAGTTTATCTTCTATGTGGGTATCAACTCCAGCATCATAAAATACTAAATCTGGTTTTATTTGTGATAATAGATCGGGGAGATAATTCGCTAAGGTTTGCAAATAAGCGTCATCTTCCATTCCTAATGGTAGGGGAATATCTAAATCACTTTTTTGTTTTGTCCCAGGGAAGTTGTCTTCACAGTGCATGGAAAAGGTAAAAACGCTGTTGTCATTTTGAAAAATAAAGGCTGTTCCATCTCCTTGATGTACATCTAAATCGACAATTAAAATGTTTTTAGCAAGCCCTAATTTTTGGATAACGCGGGAAGCAACTGCTAAGTCGTTGAAAATACAAAAACCAGATCCATAGTCAGGAAAAGCATGATGGGTTCCACCAGCAGTATTACAAGCTAAACCATGATTTATTGCTAATTGAGCCGTTAGTATTGTCCCACCTAAAGCCACACAGGTACGATTTACCAAAGCTGGACTCCAAGGTAAACCAATGCGTCGTTGTGCTTTTGATTCTAAAGTTCCCTTACAGTAAGCTTGTACATAATTGGGGGTGTGAACTAATTCAATTAATTCTGTTTGTGGACGTTCAGGAATGTGAAACTGTTCTGGATGTGCTACTCTGTCAGCTAACAGCAATTCATGCAGTTGCCGGAATTTAGACATCGGGAAACGATGCCCTGGGGGTAAAGGAGCAATATAATCTAGATGGTAAACAATTGGTAAATCCATTACTAAGGTGAGTTACACCGATATATTTTTAGGTAAACAATTTAGTCAAGATAAGTGAAAAATATCAGTCTGAGGGCAGATTGTTATTAATATAAAAATAATTTATTTATCTTAAAAATTACAAAAATAGCTTTTTATGTAAGTCTTTTACCGAGGAATAATGTACCATATCTTTTTTTCAATAGTCTACTACTATACAGTAATTTAAAGGAAATTGCCTAGTTTCAGGCTTTTGGAATCGCATATTAGTTTGGTGCGTCAGATAGAGACAATCTGTTGTGTGCTAAATTATCGGGTCTGACGTGGTTGGTGAGCTTGCCGAACCACACCCTACAAAAGATAAAATTCATAATCCATATTTGATAGATTTTGTCAATGAGTAAGTCCTATAAATATAAATTACTTTGCTGAAACAGTATATTCGTAGATTGTCTGGAAAGTAACAAGGTAAAATTTGGCCACCATAATTATACTATTGCTGTTATCTTAATTTTAAGTTCTCAATTCTCAATCAATTATGATCGAATGGATTATACCCCTTGGATTTATTCTAGCTGGATTACTTGCTGGATTAATTGGTGAAAAAGTTTTTTTCAAAAGACTGAAAATGTTTGTTGCTAATAGACAAATTCCTGGCAGTGAAATTATATTTCAATCACTGCACAGAATGACGTTTATATGGTTTGTAATTGCAGGCTTTTCTTGGGCTATTCTCAGTTCTCCCCTCAAGCCAGATATTGCTAATGTTCTGCAAAAAATACTCACCATAATTTTGCTGTATTCAGTGACTTTAGTCTTAGCTAGATTAACATCTGGTTTTGTGAGTTTATCAGTTCGCAGAGCGGAAGGAGTTCCTACCTCTTTACTGTCTAATCTCGCTAAAATTGCGGTTTTAATTTTAGGGACATTAATCCTTTTGCAAACCGTAGGTATTCAAATTACGCCGATAATTACGACGTTAGGAATTGGAGGTTTGGCGGTAGGTTTAGCACTTCAAGATACTTTGGCAAATTTATTTTCTGGTTTTTATTTACTTATTTCTCAGCAAGTAAGAACTGGAGATTATGTGAAGTTAGATGATGGCAATCAAGGTTATGTTACTGATATTACATGGCGAAATACAACGATTAAGGAAATTTCAAATAATGTGATTATTGTCCCTAATTCTAAGTTAGCTTCGGCCATTTTTACGAATTATCATCTTCCCGCTAAAGAAATTACTTTAACCATTAATGTGGGTGTTAGTTACGATAGCGATTTGGAATTAGTCGAAAGGGTGACGGTAGAAGTTGCTAAAGAAGTGATGCAAGAAATTGCACCGGAATTACTTCAAAATGAACCGTATATGAGATTTCATACGTTTAATGATTTTAGTATTGATTTTACTCTTTATATGCGTGTAAGTGAATTTTTTGACCAGAGAATTGGTAAACATCTGTTTGTAAAGAAGTTGCACAAACGCTATCAGCTAGAAGGCATTCAAATTCCCTTTCCTATCAGAGATGTTTATATGCATCAAAGCTAAACAGTTTTCTTGTTGTCGTTATTTTTATTCCCTGATTGGTTGAATAGTGTATTTTGAGGCAAAGTCTGCTACTTCCCCAGCACTGACCATCGCTCTATATAATAAAGCACAGACTTCTGCTCTGGTGGCTACTTTTTTCCCATTCAGCAATTTTCTATTCGGATAATTGACAACTACACCATTTTGTGTAATTGCGGCTATTAAATTACGATGTTCGCTTTGGATGCTAGAGGCATCGCTATAAATGGATAAGATATTTTTTGTAGAACCGGTGAATTGATAATTTAATCCCTTGGCTAAGGTTATCAAAATATCTAGGCGGGTAAGCTTTTGTGTGGGGTTGAAGTTTTTGCTGCCAAGGGTGGTGAAAAAGCCCATTTCATAGGTTTCGCGGATGGCATTTTCAGCCCAATATCCTTTGGGTATATCTCTAAATGCGATCGCATTTCTGACTTTACTTTTAATAAAGATTTTTTGCAATAGGGCTGCTAATTGGGCGCGTGTCACTGGTGCGTTAGGGCGAAATGTACCATCAGGGAAACCGTCGATAATTTCCATTGCGGCTAATTCGGCGATATAATCTTTAGCCCAGTAGTCTTTGGAAATATCAGAGAATGATACTTTAATATTCTTCGCTACACCTACTTGGCGGTATTTACTCAACAATTGGCTGAGTTGATATGTGGAGTTGTTGCTGAGTTGAGTTAACTGTACCAAACTACCAGGAACAGCGGTTAAGGCTTTGGCTAAGTTAGAATCAACGATGTTAATGGATTTACCTGCTAAAGCAAATTCACCTTCGGTAAACGATACAGGATAAACGCTGGTTGTGGCAACTTTGGCAAATCCTGCGGCTTGGTACTGGGTAATATTGATATTTTCTGAACTTTTGAGGAAAGTAGCTTTTTGGTTACTAACTTGGGTGAAGTAATCGTAGGTGGTGGTATTTGTGTCAACAATGCTATCTTCATTGTCATCAACGCCATAAAAGACACGAACTACTTGATATTCTTTTGGGTTGGCAGATAAAATCAAATTTATTGCCGTGTGACCGGGTAAACACGCAAATTGTGTGTAGCCAATAAAGCGGTTTGTGTTATCATACAATCTCACGACGATGCGATCGCCCAATTTAAACCCATTTATAAACTTGGCCTTTTGTTTGATTTTATATTTATAGTCACCTAAAAATCTTTCTTTGTAATATTTATTGCCATGCTTACCCTGAATAGAAACGCGGGCAATTACTTCGGAAATTGTCCCACCGGGTTGCCAAATAGCCAAAGTAAAACCTGATTTTTCCCTTTTGACAGAAGTAGTAGTAGTTACAGTTTCCCCTGGAATATTTGTTGTACTATCTGTATCTACTTCCTCACTAATAGTTTTTTGTGTTAAAAGCTGCTGATTATAATTACTAAACTCTGATGGGACTGTAGCAGATAAATTTGATGCTGCCAAAGTAGAATGTGTTGGCGACAACGCTATTATAGAGACTGCGGCAATAGCTACTTTCCTAAAATGAGTTAATTTACTTAGAATCATGGTATTTGTCTCACACCGTATCAATTCACCTAGAATGTTAAGTAGGCAATCAGCTTACTTAACTGATTAATTTTTTGATCTAGGTGAAACTTACAGGTGATAGTGTACGCCATATATAGCTTTTTCCATAATGTTTTGTCGAGAATGCTAGGAGTATTACCATAAAGAAATAATACTTTAGGAATCTTTACTAATGACGATATCAATCCAGCAGTCACCAACATTAGAAAAACAGCTTTGGACTTGGCGAGATTACAAAATTCAATATACTGTGATGGGTAGCGGTCAGCCTTTGGTACTAATTCACGGTTTTGGTGCTTCTATTGGTCACTGGCGCAAAAATATCCCTGTTTTAGCTGATGCTGGTTATCGGGTGTTTGCTGTGGATTTGTTGGGGTTTGGTGGTTCTGATAAAGCGGCTATCGAATATAGCATGGAAGTGTGGGTAGAACTATTAAAAGATTTCTGGACTGCACATATCCAAGAACCTGCTGTATTTATTGGCAATTCCATTGGCGCACTTTTGAGTTTAATTGTTCTGGCAGAATATCCTGAAATTGCCTCTGGGGGTGTGTTAATCAACTCTGCTGGTGGATTAAGTCACCGTCCCCACGAATTGAACCCTGTTCTCAGAATTGTCATGGGGACTTTTAATAAGTTAGTCGCTAACCAAATGACTGGTAAATTCGTCTTTAACCGCATTCGCCAAAAATCGCAAATTCGCCGGACATTGTATCAAGTATATAGCGATCGCAATGCAGTCACAGATGAACTAGTCGATTTACTTTATACACCATCCTGTGATCCAGGCGCACAACAAGTTTTCGCTTCCATCCTCACAGCAGCACCTGGGCCTACGCCCGATGAATTATTGCTTAAGGTAAAATTGCCTTTACTAGTAATTTGGGGTGCTGATGATCCTTGGACACCCATTACTGGGGCTAAGATTTACGAAGAGGCGCGAGAAAATGGCAAAGATATTAAAATTGTACCTATTCCTGGTGCCGGTCATTGTCCCCATGATGAAATTCCAGATGTTGTCAATGCTCAAATTGTCGATTGGTTAGCGCAAAAGGGATAATTTCGCACTCACACCCAGAAAAAGGGTAAAAAACAGCTAAAAAGTCTGGGATTGGTAATTGGTAATTGGTATTTAGTAATTAGAGTCAAGGATTACCGATTACCTAATTCCTACTCAGCTAGGACAGGGTACTTTCTTTCAATTGCATCTTGACAAAATCCACATTATGTGTATTGTATGATGGAGTTTGATGTAAATCATGATGCCGATTTTTCTAAAGTTGGGTATCAAGTAATTCGAGAATTAGGACGTAACCCACAAGGAGGACGCATTACTTATTTAGCCAATAATCTGAAATCTCAACAAAAAGTAGTTATTAAAGAATTCTGTTTTGCGAATATGACTGCTGATTGGTCTGGAGTGAAAGCTTATGAACAAGAAATTGAACTTTTGCAACAATTGAATCATCCCTGCATCCCTCATTATATAGATTCTTTTGCAAAACCAGGATTTTTTTACCTAGTACAAGAATATAAAAATGCTCCATCATTAGGATTAAAACGCTGCTTTCACCCTGAAGAAATCAAGCAAATTGCTTTGTCTATTTTAGAAATTTTAGTTTATTTACAACAGCAATGTCCTGGTATAATTCATCGAGATATCAAACCAGAAAATATTTTAGTAGATCAGCAATTAAATGTTTATCTAGTTGATTTTGGTTTAGCACGTTTACAAGATGGAAAAACAGAGTTAAGTACTTTGGTTGCAGGTAGTCCTGGCTTTATGCCACCAGAAGAACAACTTGGTTATGTGTTAACCCAAGCCTCAGATTTATATAGTTTAGGTGCAACATTAATTTGCTTACTCACTAATACTAGTGCTGCGGATATCGGGAAATTAATTGATGATAAATATCGCATTAATTTTCAGAAATTAGTTCCCCATATTAGTCTGCGTTTTGGATTATGGTTAAAGAAAATGGTAGAACCTAATTCCAAGCGTCGTTATCCTAATGCTGCGGATGCTTTAGAAGCACTCAAACCAATTCAGGTGCTGGCTTCTGGTAAAAAATTAGATAATTTATTTGCCGCAATTCATCAGAGAAAAAATATAATTATATTAGGGTTAGCCGCTATGGGTATTTTAGCTATAATGGGAACAAATTTAATGGTTTCTCAACCTGGTGGTGCTGCTAATTCTATGAAAATAGACAATTTTCCTAAGAATAATTAATTGGGTAATTGGTGATTGGTGATTGGTGATTGGTACAGGGGAAGAAACTTGCAAATAAAAAAATATTTCTAAATTTCTTGTGGTGCAGGCATCTTGCCTGCTAATAATAAAAGGACGGGCAGGATGCCCATCCCACAAGATTGGATAATCTTTTTTGTGGAGTTCTCTTAAGCTATAGTCACATCAGGGGATAAATAAACATCTTGAATAGCATGAAACAGCTTTACTCCTTCCGCAAACGGACGCTGAAAAGTCTTCCTTCCAGAAATTAAACCTGTACCTCCAGCACGTTTATTAATTACAGCAGTTCGTACAGCTTCCGCAAAATCATTTTTACCAGAAGCACCACCAGAATTAATTAATCCTACTCGTCCAGCGTAGCAATTTAATACTTGATAACGAGTTAAATCTATAGGGTTATCTGTTGTTAATTCTGTGTAAACTCGCTCATCAGTTTTACCATAACTGTTACCAGTTGCTTTCGCAATTGCCCCATAACCATTATTGCATTCTGGTAATTTTTGTTTAATGATATCAGCTTCAAGACTTACACCCAGATGATTTGCTTGTCCAGTTAAATCAGCAGCTAGGTGATAATCTTGATCTTGTTTAAAATTGTTATTTCTCAGATAACACCAAAGTACTGTTGCCATACCCAATTCATGGGCATTTTTAAAAGCATGACTGATTTCCTGAATTTGGCGACTAGATTCTTCTGAACCAAAATAAATTGTTGCCCCTACTGCTGTTGCACCCAAATGCCAAGCTTGCCAAACATCAGCAAACATAATTTGGTTAGATTGATTGGGATAAGTCAACAATTCATTGTGATTTATTTTCGCAATAAAAGGAATTTTGTGGGCATATTTACGGGCAACATTGCCTAATACACCCACGGTGGTAGCGACAGCATTACAACCTGCTTCTATTGCTAACTTGATAATATTTTCTGGGTCAAAATAAATAGGATTAGGTGCAAATGAAGCCCCGGCAGAGTGTTCAATTCCTTGGTCTACAGGGAGAATAGAGAGATAGCCTGTATTGGCCAATCTTCCTGTAGAATAGATTTGTTGCAGATTTTTCAAGACACGCGGAGTGCGATCGCTATTTAGCCAAACTCTATCTATAAAATCCGCACCAGGCAAATGTAGCAAATCTGAGGAAACCTTGGCTTTATACGTCAGTAGTTCTTCAGCTTCCTTCCCCAGCAATGACTCAATGGAATTAGCTTCTAAGAGAGTTGTAGTCATGGGATTTGGGTAATTCTTTATGGGTAGTCAAAGTCTATTTTTTAACCTGTACAGCAGAAAAATTTATTCCTTAGACACTAATACTATTTGGTATATTGAATTATAATTTTGCCTACTATCCATAGACATATATCCTTCTTCCTTTGCATCTTTGCAGTGACCTGCGGGAAGCCTCTCTGCATCTATATTTAATCCATATTCTTTTAATAGGAAAAAAGCAGCAATTTTCTAGAAGTTTTACCCAAACCATTCAAGAAAATACCCCCAGGGGTATATTTTGATGTTTTACTTTCTAGTCAAATGCTTGTAAAACGTAAGAATTCAGGAGTCAGGAGTCAGGAGAAAGAAGGAAGAAGAATATTCTTCTCTTCCGTTACCTGTTCCCTGCTATATCAAACATTCTGTGTCCTGAATCCTTACTGTAAAACAGACAGATATTATGGTATTGTCACCTGCTACAACTCGTTATAAAATACCAAAAGAAGTGCAAGAGAAAATACGCAAGCCAGAGTAATTTTTAGTCTAGAAATTCCGGTTACACGTATTAGTGAAGCTAGTCCTGAGTGAGAAGTATTTAGTGTATATTGCACCTATTCAGTCAGGGAATTTGCAGGTGCATTAGTCTGGAGGTAATGTTTTACTAGTTAAGAGTCAGCATTCTGGGGAAAGAGAACCAGAAACGCTGTTATCAATCTGGAAAAACTAACTTAAATATTATTTACAGCTTGGAGATTAAGTATGCTGGGTGCGATCGCAGGTGATATTATTGGCTCAATCTATGAGTTTAACAATATCAAAACTAAGGACTTTCCCCTTTTCGATGATAGATGTCATTTCACCGATGATACAGTATTAACCCTGGCAGTGGCAGAAGTTATTCTCAACGCAGACGAATTCCCTGACAAAACTAAGTATATTGATAAATTCCAATATATTCAGCAATTCAAATCTTATTACGGCGAATATCCCCATGCGAATTACGGTAATCACTTTATGAAATGGGCAGATTCCGGTAGTACCGAACCGTACAACAGTTGGGGTAATGGTTCAGCTATGCGCGTTAGTCCAATAGCATCTGCATTTGATAACCTAGATATTGTCTTAGAAGAAGCAAAACATTGTGCAGAAGTTACTCATGACCACCCTGAAGGTATTAAAGGCGCACAAGCAACAGCCGCATCTATCTTTTTAGCCCGTACTGGCCATGATAAAACGATCATCAAATCCTATATCCAAAATACTTTTGGTTATAACTTAGAGCAAACCTTAGACGAAATTAGACCTAATTATGAATATGATATGTCCTGTCAAGGTTCTGTTCCTCAAGCAATTATTGCTTTTTTAGAATCAACTGATTTTGAAGATGCAATTCGTAACGCTATTTCTATTGGTGGAGACAGTGGCACTATTGCTTGTATTACAGGTAGTATTGCCGAACCATTTTATAGTGGTGTTCCAGAAGATATTGCAGAATGGATTTTCACTAAATTAGATGATCATCTCTGGACTATTACTGATAAGTTTATGTCTCAATATTACGCATAGGTTATACTGATAAGTACGGATTTAAAAATTTGTAAATTCTCCGTGCTACTCTAAAATTAGATTATCCTCAAATTTAGCGCTATGTCTATCTCCCAAGATTTTGAACTCCCACAAGATGTAATTTTTCCGACTGGAGACTTATATAGTGATGAACCACCATTAGATTTTGAACTCCCAAGAGATGTAATTTTTCCGACTAAGGACTTAGAAAGTAATGAACCACCATTAGAAAGTGATTCACATTTACGCCAGATAATTCTGCTTTTACAATGTTTAGAATTGTGGTGGGGAAACCGCAATGATTTTTACGCTTCTGGTAATTTAACTGTTTATTACAGTTCCCGTCAGCCTAAATCAGAAGACTTTCGTAGCCCAGATTTTTTTGTAGTCAAAAATGCAGAACGCCATCCTCGTAAAAGTTGGGTTGTTTGGCAAGAAGATGGTAAATATCCTAATATAATTATTGAATTGATTTCAGATGCAAGCGTATCAATTGATAAAGGGTTAAAAAAACAAATTTATCAAGATATTTTTCGCACTCCCGAATATTTTTGGTTTGACCCCAATAATTTAGAATTTGCTGGCTTTATTTTAGTTGGTGGTACTTATCAACCTCTAGAATCTAACAATCAAGGTTGGTTATGGAGTCAGCAGTTAAGTTTATATTTAGGTATTCATGAAAATAAATTGCGCTATTTTACAAATGAAGGATTAATCATCCTCACTCCTGAAGAATTTGCTGAACAAGAAAAACAAAAATCGGAACGTTTAGCAGCAAAACTGCGAGAATTAGGTATTGATCCAGATACAATTTAGAAATAAGTAGGTTTTTCTGATATACTAAAAACGTATTAAAAGTGTCATTCTGAACGAAGTGAAGAATCTCCGAGATACTTCGCTGCACTACGTTCCGCTCAGTATGACACAGATATTTTATCGTAAGTGATTAGGCAGACATGATATTATATATGATTCTGACTCCTGAATTCTTACGTTTGGATGTCCCTAAAAATAAATATGCAATATAATGATATATCCATCACCATTGCCACGATAAATTTTGATGATTTGGTGAATTTTTATATTCAGCTACTAGAACAAGAACCAAAAAACCTCATTCCCAATGTTTATGCTGAGTTTCAAATCTCAAACTCCAGCTTAGGTATTTTTAAACCCAAAAAAGATAATGAAGTAGAATTTGCCGTAAATACTAAAAGTCCGCTCAGTTTGTGTTTAGAAGTGAGTAATTTAAAAAATGCTATAACTCACCTACAATCTTTAGGCTATCCCCCTCCAGGAGACATTTCCAGCGCTTCCCACGGTCAAGAAGTTTATGCCTACGACCCAGACGGCAACCGCTTAATTTTACATCAATCTCATCATCGGTAACTGAGAAAAAATTATCAGTTCCCAGTTCCCCATTCCCCAAGTCCCCAATGTCAATAACTCAAAACTACAAATTAAATCTGATTCAATGGTATCCCGGTCACATTGCCAAAGCTGAAAAAAATCTCAAAGAACAGCTAAAACGGGTAGATGTGATTTTAGAAGTGAGAGATGCTCGTATTCCCTTAGCTACAAACCATCCGCAAATGAATGAATGGGTGGGGGATAAGTCACGAATATTGGTGATTAACCGATTAGATATGATATTGCCACAAGTGCGATCGCACTGGACAGACTGGTTTAAAAACCAAGAACAAATCCCCTACTTTACCAACGCTCAACACGGTCAAGGTATCACAGCTATCACCAAAGCCGCACAAGCAGCAGGAATAGCACTTAATCAACGCAGAAAAGATCGAGGAATGTTACCCCGCGCAGTCCGTGCTGTCGTCATAGGTTTTCCTAACGTTGGTAAATCAGCATTAATTAACCGTCTCTTAGGAAAGCGAGTAGTTGCTAGTGAAGCGCGTCCTGGAGTCACTCGTCAACTGCGTTGGGTACGAATTTCCGATCAATTACAACTACTAGATGCTCCCGGTGTCATTCCCTCCAGAATGGAAAATCAAGACGCAGCAGTCAAATTAGCCATTTGTGATGATATTGGTGAAGCCTCTTACGATAATCAACTCATAGCCGCAGCATTTGTAGATATCGTCAACCAACTTCAAGAAACCCACCCTCATTTATTACCAGCACACCCCTTACTTTCACGCTACGAAGTTGACTCCATTATCCATACAGGTGAAGAATATTTGCAAGTCTTAGCAGAACATCGCTACAAAGGAGATGTAGAACGTGCAGCAAGAACTCTCATCACCGATTTTCGCAAAGGACTTTTAGGCAGTATACCTTTAGAAGTGCCACCTCAATAATGACAATAGATTATAAGTAGGGCTTGCTGAAAAAGTCTTTCCGTTAGAGCTAGGAGTCAGGAGTCAGGAGTCAGGAGGAAGAATTAGAAGTAGATCAGAATATTCTCAAATCTGGGTAAATGAACGGTTTTTGATGATTTCATCGCTTATTTCTTGAACCTTCTCCTACTTTTTCAGCCTGAAACTGTTGATATATCTAGGTTTTTGGTTTATTCAGCAAGCCCTAAGTAAATGAGATACAAACTGAAAATCAAGATATGGCATACCTCACGCTGTGCTATCAAATATCAAGTAACTTTCACTCCTAACTCCTTCTTCTTCTTCTTTCTAACTCCTGACTCCTGACTCCTGACTCCTGACTCCTGAATTCTGTTTTAACTTCTAACTTTTAAGCTATTTGCTCGCATTTTCAAAATTAGCATTGTTCCTGATGTAAATAATATTCCTAGTAAAATGTTTTTCCAACTTAGGCTTTTATCAGTTTCATTTATCAAAATAACTTCCAATATCACAGAAGGTAATAAAATGCCACTAGGAACCAATATCTGAGATAAAATCACCCTATTTTTGGCAAAAAGACTCAGTAAAGCTAAAACTGCACCCAACGGAATAAAAGTCAGAGCGTAATAAAATACTTTTTGATGGAAGGGAATCAATTCTAATAAATTGAAAGAGTAAGAACGTTGTCTATTGTCTATATAGACTTGAATGGTTCCTCTAGAATATGTCATGAGAATTTGGTGAAATTCCTTGTCTGTAAAAACATTGGGAACCATCAATTGTAAATCCGTGCCATTTTCTCCAGTAATTGGTGTTCTCAACCTTAATTCTAGAGAATCTTTCTGTTGTGAAAGTGTCAAATTACGCCGCAAAGAATTATTAGAAATGGAAATTATCCGCCCTGGTCCCGTCTGTTGAATATTGTCAGTTGCAAGAGTAGTACTCAGAGTAAATTCAGATTTTTGACTGATTTTTTGACTGATATTTTTTACAGGCTTGGCTGTTTGTAACCACTGACTAGAACTCAAAAAAACGCCTTTACCTTCTCGTATATTTGTAGGCTTTCCTTTCCATAATAGTTCTGGTGAATTTCCTTGTTTTTCTTGACCACAACATTTACCATCTAATTGATAACTAGCTAAAAGAGAATCACCGATGCTTGGAAAATAATTAGCATCATTTAAGCCTCTTCCTACTTCATAATTTGATATTGCTCTATCAGTAATATAAACTTCTGAAATATATCCTTGCCAAGGTCTATCTCCTGTCCTTTCATTACCAAGTATCAACGGATAATTTGAATCCCAATTACTTAAATTTGTTGTACTTTGCCAGATAGATGAAATCAGTAAAATGAAAAATACATAAGCTACAATTAAGCCTGTGATTCGTTGATTTAATTGTCTCAAACTACCAGTTTGAATTTGCGAAAATCTTTTACTTAGACTTTGATAATTCCAGAGATAAAAAACTGCAAAACCCAAACATCCTCCAATCGTATTATTGACAATATCTGCTGGAGTTGGAGTTCTCGAAGAAATAAATATTTGCAAAACTTCAACCGTTGAAGATAAACCAGTACTCAGCAAGAAAACAATGATAACTTTTAATGCTGGTTTGATTTTCAATTGATATAGTAAATTAGCACAACAAAAACCCAAAGGCATAAATAATAAAACATTATTTACCTGATCTTGAAAAGAACTGGCATTGTTAAAACTAGCAAAAAATTCAGATGTAGAAAAACTCTGAGGTAATGAAAAATTAAAGGGATAAAGTGTAGCTACAGATACTACCAAAATGCTAAATACTACAAGTAGTAAATTTACTAGATATAATTTTACACAAAAATGTTTTTGATTTTTATCTTGAGTCATAATCATACCTTTGCCAATTTTTTAAAAGCCCTACAGAATAGAATTATCAGACTATACAAACTAAGTCCACTTTCGTGGGCTGAAATCTTGAAAGTCTGAGGGTGTAGCCCTGGTTTGTATAGCCCCATTCTTATAGAGTGAAGGTATTTTGGTGAAAGTATTGTCATAAGTAACACATTTTAATTGACTGATTGCAAATATAAGCTGTTGTGCAGCGTTTTTCAGGTAGATGAAGTGGTCATCGTAAGAATTCAGGAGTCAGGAGAAAGAAGGAAGAAGGAAGAAGAATTTTTTTCTCTTCTGTTAAGAGTTCCCTGCTATATCAAACATTCTGTATCCTGAATTCTTACATATTATCCAATGTCAGCATATTTAAATTAAACTACATTCAAAAAATCTATTTTTGTAGTTTTAATTACAAAAAAATCTGGCTATGAACTGGTAAAAGATGCTTGAAGTTTTATTTAACTATAATTAATTGTCACAACTTTTTTATATTATTGATTTATGTAATAACATGGTCAACCAACTAACAATAGTTACTCCATTTTTATCAACTAAGGCAGAAGACAAAGGACTGTCTTGCTGGAGAAAAACTGCTTCCTCCTACGTCTACAGAGAGGAAAGGTTGTAGCTGGCTGAGAGTAGGGTAATGCCCACGCTATAAAATTATTACTTTTGTAATATTGTATTATTTAATACGACTACACTTGTCGCAATGCCGTTAACAGTGTCATAAAGAGAAGGTAATGTTATAACTTACACCAATCAGCCTGGTTTATCCCTAAAACTGGTGTAGCAACTAGATGTCTGATATCTGATGTGTAAAAGTTCTGAAAAAAAGTTAGCTTTGATACTTGTGTTCCTAACTGCCCGTATAAATGTATTACACCCATGACAGAACTCATACTACTCTTAACAGAGGGTAATACTGAGACTTCGGTTTCAGTGAATCAAGATGTATTTATTATCGGTCGTTTGCCAGAATGCGACTTGTTTTTACCTTTTGGGGGAGTTTCCCGCACACACGCCCGCATAGCCAAAACTAGTGATGATACGTGGGTTATCGAGGATATGGGTAGTAAAAATGGGACACAAGTAAATCTAACACCTGTTACCTCAGTCCAAGAGTTGAGTGACGGAGATGTTATTTGGTTGGGTAATGTCAGATTGGCAGTAATGTTTTCAGTAACTGAGTCACATTTACCCGCTCAATATGTGCCAATTACAGAACCTAATGGTCAGCAAATAACTATTTTTCGGAATGTTGAAGAACTCCAACAGCAATGGATAAAAGCTAGTGATATTCATGGCATTAACAATAATAAAGATAAAGTTATTGCCCGTCTGAAAGATTTGGTAGATATAGCTAAAAACCTCTGTGCAGCAGCATCTATTGAAGAGATTTTTTTTCAAGTTCAAGAGGTAGTTTTTCGTTATATAGACGGTATAGAACGCTTGGCATTATTAATTGATGTTGATGGTTCTGGTTATTTAGATTTAATAAATTCGGCAACTAAGGATATTTCTCAACAGCCAACTTTACCATCTAATGGCAATTGGATTAGTCGCAGTATTTGCCAAAGAGTATTTACCGATAAAGTGGCTATTCAAAGTGCTGATACTCAAACTGATGAACGCTTTTCTGGTGAATCTAGTATTTTATTTAAAGGTATTATGAGTGTCATGGCAGTACCTTTATGGGATGAAAATAAGGTGGTTGGTGTTCTCTATGCCGACGGTAAACTTTATTCTTCCCGCTGGGAACAAGAAGGTGAGGAAGAACTGAGCTTTTTTTCAGCTTTAGCAAATATTGTTGCTTCTAGTGTTCAACGTTGGTTATTGGTAGATAAACTCAGAACTGAAGAGGTGATTCGTCACCGTCTAGAACGGTATCATTCTCCAGCAGTGGTAAAGCAGTTGATCTCAGTTAGAGGCATGAAGAATGGAAGGTTGGCTCCTGCTGAAAGTGAAATCAGTATTTTGTTTGCTGATTTGGTGGGATTTACTGCTATTTCTGAACGGCTTACACCCACAGAGATTGCTGAATTATTAAACAATTTATTTGAGGAAATGCTACAAGAAGTATTTACTTATGGTGGTACTTTAGATAAGTATATTGGGGATTGCATTATGGCATTTTTCGGCGCTCCAGAACCACAACCAGATCATGCCGACCTTGCTGTTGCAGCGGCTAAGGGAATGCTGAATCGTCTGCAAAATCTTAATGCTAATAATTTTTGGCACGAACCTCTACAATTACGCATTGCTATTAATAGTGGTAAAGCTGTTGTGGGTGATGTTGGTAGTTCTCAAAGGGTAGACTATACCGCATTAGGAACAACAATTAATATAGCAGCTAGAATGGAACCAATCTGTCCTACTGGTGAATGTGTTATTAGTGAAGTTACTTATAATATGCTTTCACAATGCTCGGAGTTTCAGGAAATGGGAGATTATCGGTTTAAAGGTATTAATCGTTTCATTAAGGTTTATCAAACAAAAATGAATTAAATTAATTCGTAATTCCTATACATCGCCAGGCTATAGACCCGAATTTCTCACCAAAATTCTCAAACCCTTATAAAATCCGGATTCTGGAGTTTCACACTGCATCAAAAATCAACCCCGTAAAAAATGCCTGAAACCGATTCTTTATCCGGGTTATACAAATTGCGATTACATTGTTTGTGAGAAATACGGGTAGAGACCTGGGGAATTACATAATAGGGTTAAAATTTTGATATAGCTTTGGTGATTAATCTGTGTAACACTAGGAAGCTACCTCAAGCTATTTTTAAACGGGAGGTCAGGTCATGGCTATAGCCACCATTAATCCCGCTACCGGGGAAACTCTCAAAACCTTTGAGCCGCTGAGTGATGGAGAAATTACGGCTAAACTAGATTTGGCACAGCAGGCTTTTGAAAAGTATCGAAAGACGAGTTTTACAGAGCGATCGCACTGGTTGCAACAAGCAGCAATAATTTTAGAACGAGAAAAAGCAGATTTTGGCAAATTAATGACCCTGGAAATGGGTAAACCATTGAAAGCTGCGATCGCAGAAGTGGAAAAATGCGCCTTTGTCTGTCGCTATTATGCCGAAAATGCACCTGGTTTTATGGCTGATGTCACAGTCAAAACCGATGCTAGTCATAGTTTTATCCGCTATCAACCATTAGGGATAATTTTGGCTGTCATGCCTTGGAACTTCCCTTTTTGGCAAGTTTTCCGTTTTGCTGCACCAGCACTAATGGCAGGCAATGTTGGCTTACTCAAACACGCTTCCAATGTCCCCCAGTGTGCCTTGGCAATAGCAGATATTCTCCATCGTGCAGGTTTTCCCGCAGGTGCATTTCAAACTCTGTTAATCGGTGCTGCTCAAGTTGCCGATTTAATGGCTGATGACCGCGTGAAAGCTGCTACCTTGACGGGAAGTGAACCAGCAGGTGCATCTCTAGCTGCGGCCTGTGGCAAACAAATCAAAAAAACCGTCTTGGAATTGGGGGGAAGCGATCCCTTTATCGTTTTAGAAAGTGCAGATTTAGAAGCAGCAGTTACCACCGCAGTCACAGCCCGAATGTTAAATAGTGGGCAATCTTGTATTGCAGCTAAACGCTTTATTGTCGCTGAAGCAGTAGCTGATAAATTTGAAAAACTACTGTTAGAAAAATTTCAGGCGCTCAAAGTTGGCGATCCCATGCTACCAGATACCGATTTAGGCCCATTGGCAACTGTCGATATTCTGGAGGATTTAGACAAACAAGTCAAAACTGCTGTGAAAAGCGGTGGAAAAGTCCTCATCGGTGGAAATCCCATACCAGATTCTCCTGGCAACTTTTATCCGCCAACTATTATCATAGATATCCCAGTAGATACAGCAATTGCTCAAGAAGAATTTTTTGGCCCAGTAGCGTTGTTATTCCGGGTTCCTGATATCGACGCTGCCATTAAATTAGCTAATGATAGTCCCTTTGGTTTAGGTGCAAGTGCCTGGACAAACAACCAACAAGAGAGCGATCGCTTGATTCAAGAAATTGAAGCAGGTGCAGTATTTATTAACAGCATGGTCAAATCTGACCCCCGCTTACCCTTTGGCGGCATTAAGCGTTCTGGATACGGACGAGAATTGAGCATTCAAGGCATACACGAATTTGTGAATATCAAGACTGTTTGGGTTAAATGATTGGAGATAGTAGGGGCGAAGCATTCGGAAAATAGCCTTGGACAAAAATGGATAATTTATCGCCTGAATGCTTCGCCCGTACAGGAGTCAGGAGTCAGGAGTCAGAAGGAAAGGGACAATTATCTATAACTGTTTTCCTAATAACCAATGACTAATGACTTATTTATTATTTTTGAGGAAATCAAATGAATACGGCAGAATTATTAGTACAGTGCTTAGAAAATGAAGGAGTGCAATATGTTTTTGGACTTCCAGGTGAAGAAAATCTCCATGTTTTAGAAGCCTTAAAAAATTCATCCATTAAATTTATTACAACTCGTCATGAACAGGGTGCAGCATTCATGGCGGATGTTTATGGACGTTTAACAGGAAAAGCAGGTGTTTGTCTTTCCACTCTGGGGCCTGGAGCAACTAATTTAATGACCGGTGTCGCAGACGCTAACCTAGATGGTGCGCCTTTAGTGGCAATTACAGGACAGGTGGGAACAGATAGAATGCATATCGAATCCCATCAATATTTAGATTTAGTGGCAATGTTTGCACCAGTCACCAAGTGGAACAAGCAGATTGTCAGGCCAAGTATTACACCAGAAGTCGTGAGAAAGGCATTCAAGCGATCGCAAACCGAAAAACCTGGTGCAGTTCACATCGACTTACCAGAAAATATTGCCGCTATGCCCGTCGAAGGCAAACCTTTGAATAAGGATAATAGCGAAAAAACCTATGCTTCTTTTGCCAGTATTCGTGCCGCTGCCGCCGCAATTTCTCAAGCCGTTAACCCCATCATCTTAGTAGGCAATGGAGCAATTCGCGCCCAATCTAGTGATGCCGTCACGCAATTTGCCACTCAGATGAATATTCCCGTTGTCAATACTTTTATGGGCAAAGGCGTAATTCCCTACACCCATCCATTAGCATTGTGGTCAGTGGGATTACAACAACGAGATTTTATTACCTGCGGCTTTGATAATACAGATTTAGTCATCGCAATTGGCTACGATTTAATCGAATTTTCTCCCAAAAAATGGAATCCTGAAGGCAAGATTCCCATTATACATATAGCTGCAACTTCCGCAGAAATTGATAGTAGTTATATTCCCAAAGTAGAAATTGTCGGTGATATTTCTGATTCCCTCAATGAAATCTTAAAATTAGCAGACAGACAAGGTAAACCTAACCCCTACGCTATTAGCTTACGTTCTAATATTCGCGCTGATTACGAAGAATATGCCAATGATGACGGCTTTCCGATGAAACCGCAAAAACTAATTTATGATTTGCGACAAGTAATGGGGCCAGATGATATTGTTATTTCCGATGTCGGCGCACATAAAATGTGGATTGCGAGACATTATCATTGCCATAGTCCTAATACTTGCATTATTTCTAATGGATTTGCCGCAATGGGAATCGCAATTCCTGGAGCTTTAGCCGCAAAACTTGTAAATCCTCACCGCAAAGTTGTCGCTGCAACTGGTGATGGTGGATTTATGATGAATTGCCAAGAATTAGAAACAGCTTTGCGTGTAGGTACACCCTTTGTCACTTTAATTTTTAATGATGGTGGCTATGGTTTAATTGAGTGGAAACAGGAAAATCAATTTGGTAAAGGTAACTCGGCTTTTGTGCATTTTGGCAATCCTGATTTTGTTAAATTCGCAGAAAGTATGGGATTAAAAGGCTATCGAGTTGAATCTGCAACTGATTTAATTCCTGTGCTTAAAGAAGCTCTAATTCAAGATGTACCTGCTGTGATCGATTGTCGCGTGGATTATCGAGAGAACCGTCGCTTCACTCAAAAAGCTGATGACTTACATTGTGATATTTAGTGATGTCATACAGCCGAGTCGAGGCCGGAGAAACCCCGCACCTACAGGGTTGGCAATTAAAAACAGAAATGTAGAAGCAATTCATGAATTGCCCCTACGGTAAATCAAGGCTTTCACCACCTTTTTTGGTTAGAGTCCTATTAAACGTCCCATCCTCAACAGGGGTGGGATTTTTTCTAGGGGATTTCACTACAAAAAAATAATTTAAAATAGCGGGCTATTTTCCTGAAATTTCTGTAAAATCAAAATCTAAATCACAAAAATCGTAATTATTCAAATAATGTGTCTTGAATTTGCAGGAAATCGCTTGAACCATTGAGTAAAATTTGAATTACTTATGTTGCGTTGTCTCCGTTTGTTCCCTATATTGCTGAGTGTTTTAGTGATAGGTTGTTCTCCAGCAACCACAGCTAAACCTCCCACCGTGACACCAAGTTCCCAAATCCAAACATCAATACCTAAAGGTCAAAATTTGCCAATTTCTGCTGAAGCGATTCTTCCCAAGGGGACAAAAATTAAGTTAGAAGTAGCACAAACACCGGAACAGCAGATGATGGGGTTGATGTATCGACCAGCTTTACCAGATGACCGGGGGATGTTGTTTGTTTTTCCTTCAGCACAACCAGTCAAATTCTGGATGATGAATGTACCTGTATCGTTGGATATGGTCTTTCTCCATAATGGGGTAATCAAGTATATTCAAACTGCTGCACCTCCTTGTAATAGTCAGCCTTGTCCCACCTATGGGCCTAATGTACCAATAGACCAAGTAATTGAACTTAGGGCGGGACGAGCTACCGAATTAGGTTTACAGGTAAACGATCAAGTCAAAATTAAATTCTTAAAGTCTGGTGCTTCTGAGTAATTAGTTATCTATTATCCTCATAATCTGTTTACTTTATGAAAAATCCATCAAGTTTTGATGAAGATTTTTTGTAAAAAAACTATTCCGTAGAATAGTAACAATAATAGTTAAGAGGTTAATATTTCGCTGTAGTGCTAATAACATCAACCTTGCCTAGTTCCTGACTAAAAATCCCGGCTTCAGAGTTTAGTTGGAAAAATCCTCCCTTTGACATAAGTGTAAATAGTCATCAATAGAGGAGTATAGGGCATGGAATCTTTTTTACTCGATGTGCAATTACATTAAGCACAACGAAGTAAACAGGATGAAGCAAATATGACTAAGAGTTAGCGCTACTTTCAGATTTAGGCAAACAAGCCAGACGAAAGTTACTTTTTTGCAAAAACTCTCAGAGCAATTAATCTAATTTGCTCCTAGAGGAATAATAAACAAGCTGTGCTGAATTATTTATCAAGTCACAGCATAGTGACACATAAAATACTGGCTTTAGATCACTAAGAAAAGAGGGAACGATATATGATAATACACTCTACCCAAGGAGGTGAGATAAAAATGGCACCATCAAGATATTCTCGTTTGATTAATTTTCTCCAAGAAGATTTGGCGATTTCCGCTGCTTCTCTTGCTGTAGCGCTGCGTCACCGTGAGCAAGACCCAGGTTCTTTAACTATGATTCTTTGGCAATATGGGTTGATTACTCTAGAGCAATTAGAACAAATTTATGATTGGTTGGAAACGGCATAAGTAAGGAATTCAAAATTTAAAAATCCATTGCTAGTAATACCCAAAAAGAAGAATGATGGCGACAGATGGATCTACAGAATTCATATATAGAAAGGAATTCCAATCCAAAATCGTTCGACTGAGCGCTCACGACGAAGTCTAAAATCTAAAATCTAAAATGGTATGACTGTATGCAAATTAAATGTGGAACGGTTGAGCTACTTCAGGAGAATTGAGGTATGTCAAATCGACTCTGCCTTGTGCAAAGTTTGATAGATGGAAAAATTTACTTTGAGCGTTTTTACTTATTAACATCCAAAATAAAAGGGCGAGTTAATCAAACAACTCGCCCTTTTGTTGTTTAGAAGTAGGGGCGAAGCATTCGGAAAATAGCCTTTGCCAAAAACTGATAATTGATCGCCCGAATGCTGATGCTTCCAGCACGCTACGCGAACGCCCGTACAGGATTTAGGAGTCAGAAGTCAGAAAAATATTCCCTATTCCCTATTCCCTTCTCTATGACTAATGACTAAAAACTTTTGCTGCTGCGGCTACACCTGCGCCAGAATTGAAGTTTTCATGGCCGAGTTCTAAGAGAACTACTTCTAGTGAGGCTATACAGCTGAGGATATCGCGATCGCTCACAAAACCCAAGTGACCAATTCGGAAAATCTTATTACTCAGATGATCTTGACCACCAGCTAAAGCAATATCAAACCGCTTTTTCATCAATGACCGAATTTTATCCGCTTCCATTCCTGGGGTTGCTACGGCTGTAATTGCGGGACTCGCACATTCATCCGCTGCAAACAATGGTAGATTTAAGGCTTTCATTGCTGCACGAGTAGCATTTTTCTGCCGTTCGTGACGAGTAAAGATTGATTCCAACCCTTCTTTTTTCATCATCCCCAAAGTGGTGTGTAGTGCCACCATTAAGTTAACTGGGGGAGTAAAAGGAGTTGTATTTTTAGCAGTAGCTTTGCGATATTTACCTAAATCTAAATAATATTTTGGCAATTTCGCAGTTTTGTAAGCTTCCCAAGCTTTGGGACTGACAGAAACAAATCCTAAACCGGGGGGTATCATGTAGCCTTTTTGGGAACCGGAAGCGACTACATCCAAACCTAAAGCATCAACAGGTACATTGTAAGCACCTAAGCTGGTGACAGCATCAACGATTATTAAAGCTTGACCATGTTCTTTAACATGGCTGTTGATAGCTACCAAATCATTAATTACACCTGTTGAAGTTTCGCTGTGGGTAATAATGACAGCTTTGATTTCTTTGTTGGTGTCGGCTTGCAACTTTTGTGCAAACTTATCTGGGTCTAAGGGTTGTCCCCATTCTGCGGTGATAGCTTCGACATTTAGCCCAAAAGCTTGGCCAACTTCTACCCAACGTTCGCCAAATTTACCATTAGAACCAACTAAAATGCGATCGCCTGGTGAAAGGAAATTAATCATTCCCGCTTCCACCGCACCAGTACCGCTGACATTCAGCATTAGCACATCACTTTCAGTTTGATGTAGCCATTTGAGGTTTTCTGTCACCTCACCCATCATGTTGCTGAATTCACTGGTACGGTGTCCAATGGGATGCTTGGCTAATGCCAATAAAGCCGCTTCTGGAACCGGGGTGGGGCCAGGAATCATCAACATCAACTTGTCGTCCATTATGTCTATCCTAAAAATCAAATAAAAGTCAAAATTGTGTGAGAATGGTTACATCTGATGGCAAATTATTAGATATTCATCTACTCACATCTTGCTTCCAGCGATAATAAATCAAGGCTACACAGGCAAGACGCTACACGTCTTACTGAAGAAGCAAAGGCCATCTGAGCGGGTTTGAAACCAAACCAGCCATCAATTTATGGTAGCTGAGAGAGTGACATATTCAGTAGGTATTAATCGGGAGTGATGACTTTTCCGCCATGATGATTAAGTGACCAACGGTGGTCAACAGTAACGGCAGAAGCTTGACAATTTTCTTCCAGTCGCTTTTGTTGTGACGCAGCTTTCCGCAGGGTAACAATTAGCTGACTGACCTGATGCCGTAAATCTGAGTTCTGACTTACTGCATTCATGGTTTGCTTTTCTAAAAGTTGAAGTATAAGTTCGTAATGGATAGGTGCAGGTAAAGGAAGTTGCTCCATGAAGTTAATTTAAGATTTTAGATTTTGTCTAATTCAGAGTTGATCTCTGGTAAATAAATTGTTACACAGGAAACAAATTTTAGTCATTAGTCATTAAGTCATTGGTCATTGGTCATTGGAAATATTTTATTTTTCTTCCTTCTTCCTTCTTCCTTCTGACTCCTGACTCCTGCCTCCTATTTACCGAAAAGATTAGTAATCGCTAATTTGGGGTCTGGTTGTTTTACCAAAGATTCACCAATGAGTACGGCTGATGCGCCGGCTGTTTCTACTACACTTAAATCCTCTGGGTGATGAAGTCCTGATTCGCTGACTACGAGAATATTTTTTTCTTGCAATTGACTACCTCTTTCTTTCAGTAGTTGACAGGTAGTTTGTAAGTCAACAGAAAAATCTTCTAGATTGCGATTATTGATACCGACTAAAGAAACACCATCTAAAGCTAAAACTCGGTCAAGTTCTTCTAAACTATGAACTTCTATCAAAGGTGCCATTTTTAACTTGTTAGCAATTTTGACAAAGTATTGTAAATCTTGATCGCTGAGAATTGCTGCAATTAATAAAACTGCATCTGCTCCATTAATTCGCGCTAAATACATTTGATAAGGATAAATGATAAATTCCTTACATAGTAATGGCAAATCTACGGCAGCACGAACCAAGCATAAGTTCTCAAAACTACCTTGAAAAAACTTAGTATCTGTGAGGACAGAAAGACAACTAGCACCACCTGCTTGATAAGATTTGGCTATTTCTACGGGGTCAAAATCTGCACGTAAAACACCCTTACTAGGAGAAGCTTTTTTAACTTCAGCAATCAGTGCAGGTTTGGTTTTACCTTGACGGAGTGCGGCGATAAAATCACGGGTTGGGGGCGCAGAAAGGATTTTTTTATGCAATTCTGCCAACGGCTGCTTTTCCCGCATTTGCTCAACTTCTATTTCTTTCTGCCAAACAATTTCCTCTAAAATGTTATTTGGTGTTGAATTTGGCATAGCTATCTGATAGCGCAATATAGAAATATCAATAGCCTGACTAGGTGAACGACGACGGATTTGCATTTTTGGGAACAGGGAACAGGGAACAGGGAACAGGGAACAGGGAACAGGGAACAGGGAACAGGAGACTGGGGACTAGGGACTGAGAGGTTTTTACCAATCACCAATCACCAATCACCAATCACCCATTACCTAACTTGCGATCGCTCTTTTATAAGCTTCATCCAGTACTTCTGATAGTGTAGGATGGGCGTGGACTAAGTAGGCGAGGTTCTGCACAGTTTGCCGGTTAGCAACTGCGGCTGAGGCTTCGTGAATTAAATCTGATGCGTGTAATCCGAAAATATGCACACCTAAGACTTCACCTGTATCTTTACGGTAAATCACTTTAGCAATACCATCAGCTTCGTTTTCTGCCAAAGCTTTAGAATTACCTTTGTAATAACTCTTACTGGTAGCAATTTCAAATCCTTCCGCTAAACCCAATTCTTGGGCTGCTGTTTCTGTTAAACCCACATAACTAACTTCTGGGTGGGTAAAAGCGGCTGCGGGAATGCTGCGATAGTCTACTTTTTTATCTCTACCAAGGATATTTTCCACAGCAATGATACCTTGACCAGAAGCCGCGTGTGCCAGCATCATCTTCCCATTTGCGTCACCAATAGCCCAGAGGTGGGGGACAACTTCACCTGCTGATAGTACTGCCATACTGTCGTTAACAGGGATAAAATTTCGTTTATCCAGTTCCACACCCACAGCATCTAAACCGAGATTTTTGGTTGCGGGAATGCGTCCTGTAGCTACTAAACAAGCATCTACTTCTAAAACTTCTACATCTTCTTTAGTTTGGAAGTTTGCTAACTCAATCACCACTGGAGAACCAGGGATAATCTTTTTCGCATATATTCCTACTTTGGTTTCAATATCGCGGGGAGCGATTAAAACCCGTTCTGCCAGTTTAGCAATATCACGGTCAAATCCTGGCATTAATACATCTAGGGCTTCAATCATGGTGACTTCACAGCCCAAAGCGGTGTAAATATCAGAAAATTCTAAACCGATGTAACCACTACCAATAATTGCTATCCACTTGGGTAAAGATTCTAATTTTACGCCTTGGTCACTGGTAAAAACTGTTTTACCGTCTACTTCAATTCCGGGGGGAACGAAAGGAACGGAACCGGGGCAGAGAATGATATCTTGGGCTGTAATTGTTTTTTCACCGCTATCTGTAGTGACGGTGACTTTTTGCGTGCCGGCGATTTTTCCCCAACCGCGAATGATATCTACTCCTAAGCGTTTGAGACTGTTGGTTAAATCGCCTTGAATTTTAGAAACAAGATTATCGGCATGATTAGCGATCGCTTGCCGATCAAATTCTACATTACCAATTTGAATTCCCAAAGATTTCAGGTGGTGAGCGTTGCGTAACTCCCGCACCCTTCCCGAAGCTGCCAGCAGCGCCTTAGAGGGAATACAGCCCCGGTTGACACAGGTTCCCCCCATATCTGCTGCTTCGATAATCGCCGTTTTCAGACCGTAGTTAACAGCGTGTAGGGCTGCGCCATGTCCACCTACACCCGCGCCGATAATCACTAAATCGTAATCAAATTCAGAACTCACGTTAGTCTCCCCGTTTTTTTAGCCTACTTGTTTTAACTGTATATCCCCTCTGTGACAACATTTCAGCCGATGCGTTAGTGTTCAGAATGGAGATGACTGGGTAAAATTATAGTTATATTTTGATAATGGGTTTTTCATCACACTGTGCAATTTTAGCGGATTTTACGATAATTTTGAATTTCGTTACCACTCATGAGTTGAATATCTATGATCAAGGTAATATTTATGAAGCAGTAGATAGGCTAAAATTTAGTCAACGCCGATTACGTAGCATTAGGGTAAAACATGAACTTATGTCATACTGAGCGTAACGTAGTGCAACGAAGTATCTCGGAGATTCTTCACTTCGTTCAGAATGACACTTTTAACCCGTTTTTAGTATAGAAAAATATATTGCCAACCGCAAACAGGCAGACTCTAATTTTGCTGAAGATTTTGAATCTGGATATGTCAGTTTTAAACAAGGTATTATTTTAGCGGAAGCAAGAATCGCATCTGGAATCAAACCAGCCGAATTAGCACAAAAGTTAAATTTAGATAAATCTACAATAGCTATGTCTGAATCAGTGCAGTATATAACTAATACCCAGGGAGATAGAGTTGGTGTATTGTTAAATCTGGAAACTTACCAACAGCTAACCAACCTATCAGCAGATACTGAATTATTGATTGGGTTGAGTCTCGATGAGTTGCAAGCTTTGACAGAAACTTCTTTGTCTCCCAGAAGTCAGATTCAGTTAGATAAGTTATTAATAAAAAATTCTGAAAATCAATTAACAAATGAGGAATCTGAAACTTTAGGCAAATTACTGGCACAGGTTGACCAATTGAATATTATTAAAACTAGGGCAAGATATACTTTAAACCAACTTCAAGAAAAACAAAGTATTGGTTAAAGTTGTTGGTGAAATCGGAAATTGTCCTTGATTAATGTGAACAGTTGATGAGAATTATTGCTAAATCAATTTTCACGACTAAAGGAAGAAAAAAAATAATTAATTTCTTGTTTTTTACTTCCCGTTAGGGCGTGTTACAGTTTACAAGTCTCGATGCGAGAGAAGAGTACTTTATAGAATCCGTCCCCTTCCGTCGCAATTTTCTCCCACTTGAAAGGGTAAGTGTCTGATATCGGTAGGGTACATAGGGTAAGTGTCCCTTGGGTACTTTTATTGTATTTATTGTATAAACTACATCTCCAATCCACTTTCCTTCTGCTTTCCATCCCACCTTCTCTGCCAATTTTTTCCAGGCTTCCTCGTAATAATTGCCGTCAGCTATGCCACCAACGTTCAAGTAAATTTCTTTTTGGATGCTGAAGCCAAATTGACCATTGCTATATTTTACCCATAGTTTGTCAATTGTGCGAAGATCAGTACAAGGGAAGTTTAATAGTTCTTCGTCTCTAATCCAGTCACCTTTCTCACGGACTACAGCCTTTAACATCACTAGATATGTTTCATAGTCTGCATCTTTCCAGTTACCTGCTTTGAGTAAGTCACGCAGTTTAGTATAGTCTATGCCTTTTTCTGAACTGAGGTCATCTGTTTGAGTAGGTGGCTGAATACCAAGATGTAAGTTGAGAAGCTCTAAAGCCTCAATTGGTGCAGTTTTTAGCACAATTCTGGGCTGAGGACTAAGAGATAAAAGGTCATCTTCACTGCTAGGAGTTTTCTTTTCCTCTGAGGTCTCTGAGGTATTATTTTGAAACGAAATTAACCTATCATGAATTGTTTCTACATCCTCATTTCTGAGTTGTAAAAGTTGCTGAAAGTGTTTTAACTCATTTTGTGTAAATTGGCTAAGAGTTGCTTCATACTCCAAAGCCTCTTGTAAAGCTTCTTCGTACTCTTTCAGATTAGCTTGATATATACGATAAGGCTCTAAAACTTCATCCTGTATTTGGTTAGCTTCATCATCTGATAAACCCAATTTATTTTGATGAATTTTTAAACTTCTACCACCAATACTGGAAATTTTACCATCACGTAAATATTTTTCTACTTCCTTGCGATATTTCAATTTTGGATCGCCAATAGGTGCTTTTGCTACCTTAATTTTGAATCCTTCCTCAACAGCATAAATTTTTGGACTCATTGCTGGTGCTGCTTCTTGCACTTTTTTGCGTGCAAATTCATGCAATTCGTCAACAGAAATCACGCCATCATTATCAGTGTCAGCCGCCCCAGTTTCAATACCATTAACAATGTAACGAGTATAAACTGATAATTCTTCTTCTGTTTGTTCAAAAGAATATTGGCTAGAAGAGGAAGAAGTCAAAACTGCCCTACCTTTTCCTCCTAATTGCTGATTAATATCTACACTACTATCATCTTTTGCTTTCATCCCTTCGGCAAAAGCACCACTAAAGCAAGCATCCAGAATAATTACCTGTCGCTGAGAACGACTATTTTCCATGAATTCATGTATTAAACTGGCAGCAGTAGCGCTAGTTTTGACTAAATTGCCATTGTCGTATTTGCGAGTTTGGCTATTAGTTAGATATAACTTACCACTATCATCGGTAATCCCATGACCGGAGAAATAAAGCAATAATAAATCATCTTTTTTACGGTTATCAAAAAGCTTTTCAATAGCATTTTCCATATCCTGCCTTTGGGGATTTGGCATGACTATAATTTCACTTTCAGCAAAACCGCCCATTTCTGGATGCTGTAAAACTCGCTGCATTGCTTCCACATCTTTTACAGCCCCAGCCAGTTGATTTAAGCCTGGTTGATATTCACTTACCCCTATCAGCAGTGCAATTCTCGCCATTGTCCAGCCTTATTTATTGTTAATAAAATCTTGTGCTTTTTGCCAAGCAAACTCAAATTCTTCTTTACTGCTGGCTTCGACGTTGATTTCTCGGCCATCTGGGGCTTTAACATTGAGTTTAATCGGTTTGTTACCCAAGCGTTCTTTTAAAAATCCAAACAATTTCAAAAAGTTGGCAGGGTTCACTTGAGCCGTTAGCAGTCCAGGTAAAAAACCTCCACCAGTTTTGTTTCCTTCTGGTGGGTTGGGGTCAATAACGCGGTGAACTTCTTCTACCTCATCTAGCTTTTGCATTTGATTCAGTAGCTTCTGCACTTCCTGATTCTTGTCTTCGCTGTTTAAGTCTGAATCAGTGAAGGCAATGGTAATTTTTAAATTGGATGTCTCCGACATACTACCAGGCTGTTATTTCAAATTTGCTCATTATTATACCAATATCAGCCTGATAAATTGCGTTAATAAGGTAATTTTTGCCACTTTTTAGAGCGAAGTATGAATTCTTCCCTTACAGGAGATATAATAGATGATCTGTTAATTCATAATTAAGAAAATTTGATTCTTATACATTCTCAATAAATAAGACTTTCTCCCCAGCAATATCTAACATCGAAAACAGTCGCTACCATTTTCTAAACCGAATCATATTGCTACATAATATAATGAGGATAGAAATTCTATCTTTAGGATTGTCAAGAATGTATCAAACAGATCCGCCACTTTCCCCTAAAGAAACATTACCAACAATGTATGATCTTCCTAGCGAAGACCCGGAGGAACCAGGCTTGCCAGATCAATTTCATTTATTGCAACCACAATTATTAGCAGAAACATTCCGTCCACCAAATTATCCCACTCAAGAGATATTTACAGGCAGTGATCTGAATCTTTACTATGATTTGCGTCATCCTTCATGGTATAAACGCCCAGATTGGTTTGGAGTTTTAGGTATACCATATCTGTATGAAAATAGAGATTTAAGATTAAGTTATGTAGTCTGGCAAGAAGGAGTAAATCCTCATATTGTAGTTGAATTACTCTCACCTGGAACAGAAAAAGAAGACTTAGGACAATCATTAAGGGATGTTGAAAAACCTCCTTGTAAATGGGAAGTTTATGAACAAATTTTAAGAATACCCTATTACGCCATCTTTGACCGTTATAAATCTGAATTTAGAATGTTTCAGTTAAATGGCGCTCGTTATGCTGAAGTAAATTTATCAGATGATCGGTTTTGGATTCCAGAAATAGAATTAGGTTTAGGAGTGTGGCAAGGCACTTATAAAAATGTAGAAATGCCTTGGTTACGTTGGTATGATCAGGATGGTAATTGGATATTAACCAGTACAGAAAGATTAATTGCCCAACTGCGATCGCTTGGTGTTGAACCTGATTTAGATTAGATGTAATCTCTTATTCTCTAAGAGGGTGTTTGAAAAGTTTCGGGTGGTGATTTTAGACACTCAATGATCCCCCCTAACCCCCCTTAACAAGGGGGTAACTAGAGTCAAAGTCCTCCTTTTTAAGGAGGATTTAGGAGGATCTAAAGTTTTTAATACATCAGCGACCACTTTTCAAACATCGTCTAATTCCCAGTCTATGACTGGGAATGAATGCTATCTTGATGAAACTTTCCCATCTTCATGCACTTCTAAAAGCGGATACTTATGAACAGGTTGCAACCGCTGGCGAATTGTTCCAATGATGATATACAAAATTGGCACAATAAACAAACTTAAAAAAGTCGCAATAAACATACCTCCAAACACAGCAGTACCTAGAGATTGACGACTTGCTGCACCTGCACCTGTGGCAGTTACCAAAGGAAAAATACCCAAAAGAGTCGAAAATGCAGTCATCAAAATTGGACGTAAACGCCCTTGTGCTGCTTCTACTGCGGCTTTAGTAATTGATAAACCCTGTTGTTCTCGTAATTGATTGGCAAATTCTACAATTAGAATCGCATTTTTACTTGCTAAACCAATTAACATCACTAACCCTACTTGGCAAAATACATCATTACTTAAACCCCGTAGTGATTGCGATGCTAAAGCTCCCATAATAGCTAGAGGAACTGCAAGCAGAATAATTAAAGGATCTACATAGTTTTCATACTGGGCAGCTAACACTAAAAAGACGAAAAGTAAGCCCAAACCAAAAATGATTGGTGCTTGTCCACCAGATTCTTTTTCCTCGGCGACAATACCCGACCATTCATATCCCATACTCGTGGGTAAAATCTCTTTTGCTAGTTGTTCCATAGCCTTAGTTGCTTGTCCAGAACTAAAACCAGGAGCAGGAGAACCGTTAATTTCAATTGAGCGTAATAAGTTGTAGTGGTTGATGGTTTGCGCTCCTGTTGTAGAAGTCAATTTGACTAAACTACTCAGAGGAATCATCTGATCATTATCAGAACGCACATATAATGAGTTGATGTCATTGGGATTCGAGCGAAACTGAGCATCTGCTTGGATATATACCCGATATGTGCGAGACAGAAAATTAAAGTCGTTGACATATCTGGAACCCAAGTAACTTTGTAGGGTTGTGAAGATATCGTCAATGGAAACTTGCAGAGATTTAGCTTTATTTCGGTCTACTTCAATTAAAATTTGGGGTGTATTGGCTTTAAAGGTGCTAAATACAGCTTGTAATCCTGGAGTCTGATTACCGCGCATCATAAACTGACCAACGGTTTCCAGCATAGAATTTAAGCTGTTAGTGCCGGATATGTCTTGTAACTGAAACTGAAAACCGCTAAAACTACCTAAACCACGAATTGCGGGGGGATTAACTGGAAAAACGCTGGCTTCGGTAATTCCTGAGAATGTTTGTGCTAATTGACCAATTAGGGCTTGTACTGTTTGATTTGGTTTGGTGCGTTCGTCCCAGGATTTGAGAGTAGAGAAAATTACGCCGCTGTTAGCAGTATTCCCGCTAAAACTAAAGCCACCAATGGCAAAAGTACCTGTAATTTCTGGCAATTTCAGGATTTCGGCTTCTACCTTACTCATGACGTTGCTGGTGTATTCCAGTGAAGAACCTTCTGGCCCTTGAATGATGGTGATGAAATAACCTTGGTCTTCGTCGGGTAGAAATGATGATGGTACGGTCATGTAAAGCCAAGCCGTAAGAACCAATGAACCGATAAATGCGATCGCAACAATCGCTTTTATTTTGGTCAAAAATCTCACAGATCGCTCATATCCCCGCTGCATGGCATCTAAAAACCAGTTGATTCGACCAAATACCCAGCCGAAAATGCCTTTAGGTTGGGGTCGAGGACGCAACAGCAACGCCGCGAGAGAAGGTGTCAGAGTCAAAGCTAAAAAGGTAGAAATGACAATGGAAAAGGCAATTGTCAGGGCAAATTGTTGATAAATTTGTCCAGTTGAACCTGGGAAGAATGCTACCGGGACAAACACCGCCATCAGTACCAAAGAGGTAGCAATTACTGCTCCAGTCAATTCATGCATAGCTGCGGATGCGGCTTTTCGGGGTGATACTCCCTTTTCTTGAATTAAGCGGGAGATATCTTCAACTACGATAATCGCGTCATCAACTACCATCCCCGTTGCTAGGGTTAAACCGAACATGGTTAAGGTGTTGATAGAAAAGTCAAAGGCTTTAACGAAGGCAAAAGTGCCAATTAAAGCCAGGGGAATAGTGATGACAGGAATTAAAGTAATGCGCCAATCTTGTAAGAAAATAAAGATGACAAGAATAACGAGTGCGATCGCTTCTAATAGCGTCTTCACTACTTCCGCTAAGGACTCTTCAACAATCGTAGTGGTGTCAAATGCCACTTGATACTTCATCCCCGGTGGAAAGCTTTGAGACAATCGCACCATTTCCTTTTTCACTAACTTAGCAACGTCCAAGACATTACTTCCCGGTGTCGGAAAAATCCCTATCCCTACACCTTCATTAGCCTTAAATCTCAGAAATGAGCTATAGTTTTGAGCGCCAAGTTCTGCTCTACCTACATCTTTCAACTTGATCAAACTACCATCAGCCGTAGTTTTAATCACTAAATTGTCAAACTCCTCCGGTTCTGTCAGTCTACTAACTGCCCTCAAGTCAATTTGATACATCTGACCATCTGGTGCCGGCTGCTGTCCAATTTGCCCCGCACCCACCTGTAAATTCTGTTCATTGACGGCATCAACAACATCTTGAGTAGTTAAGTTGCGACTAGCAAGTTTATTAGGATCAAGCCACAGACGCATTGCATAGCGGCGTTCACCAAAAATTCGCGCCTCACTTACACCTTTGATGCGTTTTAGGGCATCTGCTAGATATAAATCAGCGTAATTACTTAAAAAGACAGTATCAAATTCTTGATTATCACTATACAAACCCATCGCCAACAGGATATTGTTCGACTGCTTACTGACAGTGACTCCTGTTTGCTTTACAGACTCTGGTAACTGCGGTTCAGCCAAAGAAACGCGGTTTTGTACCTCAACGGCGGCAATATCTTTATCCCGCGAAGCATCAAATGTGACAGTAATAGTGCTGCTGCCATCGTTACTACTACTCGAAGTCATGTATTTAATGCCTTCGACACCATTAATCTGACGCTCTAAAACAGTTGTAACCGTGCTTTCCACAATTTCTGCACTAGCACCAACATAATTAGAATTGACAATAATCTGCGTCGGACTAATCTCTGGATACTGTGCTGTGGGCAAAGTCGGAATACTGATTGCCCCTAACAGCAAAATGATAATAGCGCAGACACTGGTAAAAACAGGTCGCTTAATAAAGAAATCAACCATAATTAATTGGTAATTCGTAATTCGTAATTCGTAATTCGTAATTCGTAATTCGTAATTCGTAATGGGTAATTGGAATAATTCTTTCCCCCTGCTCCCTGCTCCCTGAGCGTTCACGTAGTGTGTCGAAGACAAGTCGAAGGGCAATCAATCACTCAGGCATTATCGGTAGTCCATCTCTGAGGTTTTGGATTCCGGAGACGATTAGTTTTTCATCTACTTTCAGTCCTTCAATTATTTGGTAATCATTACCTTTGATATTGCCTAGCTTCACTCGCTTTTGCTTGGCTATTAATTGAGAAACACCTTCAGGGGATTTTTCTGTTTGGGCTACAAACACAAAGTTTTCTCCGGCTATCCGAGATACGGCTGTTGTGGGAATCAAAACTCCAGAACGTTGATCCCAAATCACTCTGGCTCGAATTAATTGATCTGCCCGTAGTTGACCTTCGGAATTGTTATAAAGTGCTTTAACTAGTATTGATTGAGAATTATTACTGATACTTGGAGAGATAAAAAATACTTCAGTCGTAGCCAGGGTTTGACCTTGGGCGCTAATTAATTCTACTGGTAATCCCCGACGTAATTGGGAACCTCGTTCTAGGGGAATAGGGATTTTAACTTCTAAAGGTCGATTTTGAGTGATGGTAGCTAATGGAGTGGAAGTACTGACAAAATCACCTACTTTAATCGGGACATCGCCGACAGTACCATTAAAGGGAGCAGTAATTTTGTAATACTGAAGTTCTACTTGTTGTTGTCTGACATTAGCATCAGCTTGCTCTAAGGATTTTTCTGCCTGAGATATGGTAGCTTGCTGGGCTTGGATTCGAGAATCTATCGCCCCTAGTTGGGCTTTTGCTGTAGCCAGTCTGTTCGCATATTGATCTTTAGTTTGACGAGATACCGCTCCTTGTGCAGCTAATTCAGAGTAGCGATCATAATCCTGCTGATTTAAGCGCACATCAGCAACATTAGCTAGGCGTTCTGCTTGCAGAGATTTGAAGGTAGCGCGAGCATTTTCTAGTTGTGCCTGAGAAGCTTGACCAGCAGCAGACAAACTATTCACTGCGGCTTGTTGCTGTCTGGCATCTATTTGCATAATGGCTGTACCAGCTACGACAGGATCTCCTGATCTTACAAATATTTGGGCAACTTGACCTTGAATTCTGGGTTGGAGATTGACTGAGCGTCTAGATTCTAGACTGGCAATATATTCTGTAGCATCCTCAACTGTGCCTGTTTGTACTGTCGATAGTTTGACTTTTACTGCTGGGGGTTGAGCATTAGCTGCGGCTGGATTTTGGTTATTAGGAGTTAGCAACTTCCAAGCGATCGCACTTCCACCTCCAATTACTAGGACTAGAGCTAACAATAAGCGCAGCCACCGTCTTGATTGTGGCGGTGGCTCAAATGATGGTTGGGGAATATCTTCAAAATCAGTTTGAGGCTCAGGAGATGTCATGGCTGATAGAAAGTTGAAGGAGGGAATATTTAAAACTCTATCTGGAACTGTATTATATTGATTTTGAAATTCCTCATTTAGCATGAGGTTCTAGCAAAAATTATGTGTTAGCTCATCTCAATATACAAGGTTTATAATTTTTTACAATCTACCGGAAGGTTAATTATATAGTTAATTATCTTCATAGCAGTTAACATCAGGTTTATACTCACATTTGTTAATCTACTACTTACTTATTCGGGTTAGTCTTACTTCCTAAGAGTATTCAGTTTCTTAAACATAGAATATTATTTATGATGGGGTTCACTAGAAATAACTAATCCAGTCAGTAATGACTCAAAACCGCTGTATATTAGACCTCTTGCTCAAAAATTAGCCCATTAACAGCCTAATTTAATGAGATTATTTTTGTTTAGTGTGCTTATAAGGTAATTTTAATCAGTTTTAGTTATGTAGATATTTGACTTTTCACGTTTGCAGGCGCAATAGCCCTGATAAGAATTGGGCTGATGATTGAGAACCGCTACATAGCCGTCTTATTTATTTGGTGTCAAGTTGACAAAAGATCCGAGAAAAGATGATGCCAATCATATTGTTTGCTAGTAGTAATTGGGAACTATAGAATTAAGGTCAATTTCAGATCCTGGATAGGCAAGCAAAACGACTATGACTAGTGATCTCATCACTGTAAATAAAAGTACATATGACTCTCTGCAAAAAGAACTAGTAGAACTACGTCAAGCAGTGGAAAGTTTGACTCATACTCAGTTCTCAACTCCTGTCAAGTATAACCATGAACAAATGAACTTATTCATGGAATATACACCAGCTGCGATCGCTATATTTGATTGTCAGATGAATTATGTATTAGCAAGTCGTCGCTGGCGAGAAGACTATGGCTTAGGCGATAAAGAAATCATCGGTCACAGTCACTATGAAATTTTCCCAGATGTTCCCCAACATTGGCGAGAAATTCACCAACGCTGTTTAGCAGGTGCATTTGAACAATGTGAAGAAGATAGTTTTTCCCGTGTTGATGGCACAATTGAATGGGTGAAATGGGAAATACATCCTTGGTATCAAGATGCCAATAAGATTGGTGGAATTATTATATTCACAGAAGTAATTACCACTCGCAAACAAGCAGAAATAGCCTTAGCAAATAGCGAAAGACGTTTAAGAGATATTGCCACTAATCTCCCTGGTGCAATTTTCCAATTCACCAACCGTAATGGTGTTTGGATAGTAGACTTTATCAGTGACTTTATCTGGGAACTGGCAGGAATTAGAGCTAATGAAATGATGCAAAATTTAAATAGCTTTATCACTCTTATTCATCCAGAAGATTTTAATAATTATGTTGTCTCTGTGTTTGAAGCCACTGAAAATTCTACCCCTTGGCACTACGAAGGCAGGCTAATAAAACCTAATGGAGAAATTCGTTGGTGGCAAGGAGATTCAACACCAACTAAAAATGAACAAGGGGAAATTATTTTTTGTGGTGTACTTCTAGATATTACTGCTAGTCACCAGGCAGAAGAAGCATTAAAAAAACTAAATGAAGAATTAGAAGCTAAAGTAGAAGAACGTACAGCAGCTTTGCGTCAGAGTGAAGCTCGGTTACAGCGATTGGCAGATAATGTACCAGGAATGATGCATGAATTTCGTTTATCACCCGATGGCGAAATGTCTTTTCCCTATGTGTCTTCAGGATGTCGAGAACTTTTAGGATTAGAACCAGAACAGATTCAGAAAGATGAATCACTGATATTTAGTTCTGCTCATCCTGATGATATTAATAACATCAGAGCAATAATGCTTCAATCTGCTCAAACCCTAGAAAACTATCAGACTGAGTGGCGCATCACAACCCCTTCTAATCATAAAAAATGGGTAAAGGCAATAGCTAAACCAGAACGTCAAACTGATAATGGAATCCTCTGGTATGGCTGTCTATTTGACATCACCGAACTCAAACAAGCAGAGGAAAAATTACAAGAACAGAAAAAATTTCTCCACAGTATTTATGAAGGTATTTCACAAGTAATATTTGTAGTTGATGTTTTAGATAATGGTGATTATTGCTTTGCAGGTTGGAATTCTACAGGAGAAAAATTATCAGGAATAAGTCCAGCAGAGATTGCTGGTAAAAAGCCAGAATATCTACATGGAGAAGTAGAAGGTGCAGCAGTACGTCAACGCTACAAAACTTGTGTCGAATCTGGTACAAGCATCAGCTATGAAGAATTTCTCATGATTAAAAATGAGGAGACCTGGTGGATGACTACACTCAATCCTTTGAAAGACAGCGATGGTAGAATTTATAGACTAGTGGGGACAACCCTGAATATTACAGAACGCAAGCAAGCCGAAGAAGCACTCCAAGCAAGTCAGCATTTTATTCAACGTATTACTGATTCTTCTCCCAATCTTCTCTATATTTTCGACTTAGAAGAACAACGCAATGTTTACACCAATCAAGCAATTAGTGATTTCCTAGGTTATTCCAATCAAGAAATTGTACAGATTGACGCAAATTTAATCTCTTCAATTACCCATCCAGAAGATAGGGAAAAAGTTATAGAACATTGGCAAAGGTTTATCAATGCTGAAGATGGAGAAATACTAGAAATTGAATATCGGATGAAACAAGTAAATGGTGAATGGTGCTGGTTATATAGTCGAGATACCATTTTCCATCGCCAAAGCAATGGTCAAGTTAAACAAATTTTAGGAGTAGCTACAAATATTACAGAACGAAAAAAAGCAGAAATAATGTTACAACAGCAGACCCAAAATCTAGAAAAAACTCTACTGGATCTCAAAAAAACACAAATCAAACTCATTCATAGTGAAAAAATGTCCTCACTTGGAAATATGGTTGCTGGTATTGCTCATGAAATAAACAACCCAGTTAACTTTATTCATGGCAATATTTCACCAGCTAGTGAATATGTTCAAGACTTATTAAGTTTAGTAGAATTATACCAAAAATACTTCCCTGAAGTACCAGAAGAGATTGAAGAAAAGATCGAAAATATAGAATTAGAATTTATCAAAGCAGATGTGATCAAACTCCTCAATTCCATGAGTGTAGGTACTGAGCGCATTCGAGAAATTGTTCTGGCATTGCGGAATTTCTCTCGTTTAGATGAGTCAGAAATTAAGGCAGTAAATATTCATGAAGGCATTGATAGTACTTTAATGATTCTGCAAAATCGCCTAAAATCCAAACCCAATTATTCGGAAATTGACGTAATTAAAAATTACGGCGATTTGCCATTAATTCAATGTTATCCAGGTCAACTCAATCAGGTATTTATGAACATTTTGAGTAATGCTATTGATGCTTTAGAAAATGCAGACCTAGTTAATAAAAAAAGAGAAATTAATATTATTACTGAACAAATTAATAATTACCGATTAGCTATCAGGATATTTGATAATGGTCTAGGAATTCCTGCGGAAATTATTCATAAATTATTTGACCCATTTTTTACGACAAAAGAGGTGGGTAAAGGTACAGGTTTGGGACTTTCTATTAGTTACCAAATTATAGTAGATAGACATCAAGGTAATTTATCTTGTTATTCTACCCTTGGAAAAGGAACAGAATTTGTGATTGAAATTCCTATGACTCAAACACCAGTACACAAATAAGAGATTTTTTGGAGAAATTTCTCATAATTGTTTATATAATTAATAATACACATACAGCAGATTGCAGATTAATGAGGTTATGGCTCCGCCACGCAAGCTATCAGGAATCAAACCGGATTGCTATATTTGGGTGACAACTGCCTAATGTGGCAAAATATTAACCATAAAACGCTAAATTTGTCAATTTATTCTGATTAGCTGCAAATATCAGCATTATTTTGCTAAACTACAACCTGCGTAAGATATTACTGATTAATCGTATTTACAAAACCGGACTTGTACGAGCTTCGGTCTCAATAGCAAAGGTTTAAAGATGTTTACTTCATCAGAAACTCCTATAATTGCGGCAGTTGTGCTAGTCGCTTTCGGCATTTTGGGTTGGGGCTTTTATCGTGCCAGACCCTTTGGTAAGCTGGGAATCTTAGCCTGGTTACAGTCGGTAGTATTGATGGCTCCTTGGCTGCTGTTCTTTGGCTGCTTTGCCGCTGGCATTTACATCAATATAGCGGGTATATTGTTGTTGCTGGTAGCTTCAACTGGGGTGTATATTTTCTTGGGTAGACAGTTACGCGATGCTGGTCAAGATGCCATTCTCAAGCAACGAGCAACAGAAAGACTCGCGGCTGAAACCTCAGAAGCAGCAAATTCCACAAAAAATGGCAACAATTCAGCAGTAGTTGGAGAGCTGAAACCAGAAGAAATGACAATACCAGAAGAAGATTTGCATACCATTAAAGGTATTTTTGGTATTGACACATTTTTTGCCACTGAAACCATCCCTTATCAAGAAGGAGCAATTTTCAAAGGTAATTTACGGGGAGAACCAGAGGAAGTTCACAACCGGTTGACTCAAAGTTTGCAGGGACGTTTAGGTGATAAATATCGCCTGTTTTTGGTTGAGAACACAGACGGTAAACCTGTGATTATTGTTTTGCCTAGTCGCAATGATCCACGTCCAATGCAGTTACCCCAAAAGGTATTTGCAGTGATTTTGTTAGTGGCAACTATTGCCACCAGTTTAGAGGCATCAGGTTTATTACTGAATTTCGATTTATTCTCCAGCCCATCACGTTTTCCTGAAGCTTTGCCTATCAGCTTGGGCATATGTACAATTTTGATAGCCCATGAAATTGGTCATTGGTTATTAGCAAAACGTCACCAAGTCCGTCTGAGTTTACCGTTTTTTCTACCCGCTGTACAAATTGGCTCTTTTGGGGCTATTACCCGGTTTGAGTCTCTTTTACCTAATCGTAAGGCATTATTTGATATTGCTTTGGCAGGGCCAGCTTTTGGCGGGATTGTTTCTTTGTTGATGTTGGTGACAGGCTTGTTGCTTTCCCACCCAGGTAGTTTATTTCAGTTGCCAAATCAGTTTTTCCAAGGCTCGATTTTGGTGGGTAGCTTGGCGCGGGTTGTGCTGGGTGCGGCTGTAAAAGCGCCTTTAGTAAATGTCCATCCTCTAGTGATCATTGGTTGGTTGGGGTTGGTGATTACGGCTTTAAACTTAATGCCTGCTGGACAATTAGATGGGGGGCGCATTGTGCAGGCAATTTATGGACGCAAAACCGCAGGAAGGGCTACCTTTGCGACTTTAGCTTTGCTGGCATTGGTGTCTCTGGGTAATGCTCTAGCGATGTATTGGGCGATCGTCATTTTCTTTTTACAAAGGGAACCAGAACGCCCAAGTTTGAATGAAGTCACTGAACCGGATGATGCTAGAGCCGCTTTAGGTCTTTTAGCTCTATTCTTGATGATTAGCACTCTTTTACCTTTAACTCCCTCTTTAGCTGGACGTTTGGGAATAGGGTAAGGAGGAAGTAGGCAGGGAGCAGGGAGCAGGGGGCAGGGAGCAGGGGGAGAAATATCAATTACCTATTCATTACCCATTACCCAGTCCCCAATCCCTAGGGTTTCCAGCCTGTTAGTAAGTTAGGATAACCTGCGGGTTTGGGGAAGATTTGCCGGAAACCTGCTTGACGTTCTGGGGCTTTTTCTTGGCTGAGGTTCCAGAGGGTTTCATAGAAGAAGAAGGAAACTCCGGCAAAATTGCGATCGCGCACTTTCTCTACTTGTGTTTTAATCTGTTGCATGGGAATTGATCTATTTTTCAACCCACTCAATATGCCAATGCTGACAGGAATATGGCTTTTCGCAGCTTTCACTTCTGGGTATTCTAATTCGCTGATAAACACATTTAAATCATTGCGATATATCTGCAAAACTAAGTCTTCAACTAATCCCATTCTTTCCCATTTCTGCCAGTCTGCTAAAAAGTATTCATAAGAAAAGCGTTGGGGATTAGGCGCAACGGAAACTAAACAATTCTTTTTATTAGCTTTAATTGCTGTAAATACCCGCTTCATAAAATCGGTGATTTTGTTAGCTCTCCATCTGACCCATTCTGGATCTTTGGGGTTTTTAGAGGGCGCTTTCCCACCATGTTCTTTTTTGTATAATCCTACAGTGTAGGCATCATATCCCAATTCTGATGGTAAACCGAAATGGTCATCAAATTGAATACCGTCAATATCATAATTTTTGACGATTTCTACAATTAAGTCTTGAATAAAACTTTGGACATCTGGACGAAAAGGACTGAGCCAAACGCGCTCATGTGTACCTTCTTTAACAATTTTAGTACCGTCACTGCGACTAGTGAGCCATTGGGGACGATTTTTAGCTAACAAAGAATCAGCAGGAGCCATAAAGCCAAATTCAAACCAGGGAATAACGGTTAAACCTCGTTTATGTCCCTCGCTGACAATTTCTTTGAGCATATCCCGCTTTTGTAATCCCGGTGTGGGATCAACGGATTTACCGATTACTCTAGCTGCAACTTTGCTAGGATAAAGTGTATAACCCCAATTCCAAACAGCGGGATAAACTGTATTGAAGTTAAGATCATTTAAGCGTTGTAGAGATTTCTGCAAGCGATCGCTCTCAAACAAAACATCACTATCAATATTGGTTAACCATACTCCCCTTAATTCTGATGTTGCCCGTTGGGGAATAGCAGTTTGAGCATTCAAGGGTAAAGATAGCATCACCACAGCTACCATACTCAGCACAACTATAGCCGCAAACAACCCTGATTTTATCCGTTGTCGCACATTCCACCTGAGAAAATTTTCACTCATTGCCTACAAGCACACTAAAAAGCTCTAGTTACAGACTGGCATAACTGCTAAGAAGTTGCCTTATAGGGTAAAAAGTGCTAAGTCCTGTAAGTTTATCTCATGACTTACACTTATAGTTTAATTTGAGCAAAAACATATCTTCAGTATTAGTAATTACGTCCGCTTCTTTACTTGACCCAGTAATTGTTGTCAAACCGATTACCATAAGCCACCGAATGCCCCTTCCTCAACGAAGTAGGGAGGGGGTGAAAGGTGGGTTAAAATCTCCACGTTCTTGTTGGCGAAGCCTCTCGCAGAGAAGCATCGTTTTACTCCCGCAAAAAAGTAAGAGAACAGTGGAGATTTTAACAATTTCTGTGTTATAATTACGCTATTAATTTGAGCGTAAAAATGCTGGTATTTGAAGCAAAACTGTCAGGGACGAACGAGCAGTACGGGAAGCTAGATGAAGCTATCCGCACTGCTCGTTTTGTTCGTAATAGTTGTGTTCGATACTGGATGGATAACAAGGACATTGGCAAATACGAGTTGAGCGCATACTGCGCTGTGCTTGCTGCTAATCCTGATTTCCCCTATGCGGCGAAGCTGAACTCGATGGCTCGGCAAGCTAGTGCCGAAAGAGCATGGTCTGCAATCGCTCGTTTTTTTGATAACTGCAAGAAAAATAAGCCTGGGAAAAAAGGATTTCCAAAGTTTAAGAAAGAACAGACTCACGGTTCTGTAGAATACAAAACCTCTGGATGGCGACTTTCTGAAGACCGCAGGTATATCACTTTTTCAGATGGTTTTAGAGCGGGAACTTTCAAACTTTGGGGAACTCGTGACCTACATTTTTACCAACTCAAACAGTTTAAAAGAGTCCGAGTCGTGCGTCGTGCAGATGGTTATTATTGCCAATTTTGCATTGACCATGAACGAGTTGAGAAGCGAGAACCAACAGGTAAAACCATTGGTATTGATGTGGGATTGAACCACTTTTACACTGATAGTAATGGGGAAACAGTTGCTAATCCTAGACATCTTCGTAAAAGCGAAAAGTCTTTGAGACGTTTGCAGCGTCGGATGTCTAAGACTAAAAAAGGTTCTCAAAATAGAATTAAGTTTAAAAACAAACTTGCACGTAAACACCTCAAAGTAAGTCGCCAGCGTAAAGACTTTGCTGTCAAGACGGCAAGGTGCGTGGTGAGGTCTAACGACCTTGTGGCGTATGAAGATTTGATGGTGCGAAACATGGTTAAGAATCATCGCTTGGCTAAGTCGATTAGTGACGCTTCCTGGTCGCTGTTTCGTGAATGGGTTGAGTATTTTGGTAAAGTTTTTGGTGTGGTGACAGTTGCAGTGCCGTCTCACTTCACTAGCCAAAATTGCTCCAATTGTGGTGAGGTTGTCAAAAAGACTCTTAGCACTAGAACCCATGTTTGTCTTCGTTGTGGACATATCCAAGACCGGGATTGGAATGCAGCGCGGAACATTTTACAAAAAGGTCTAAGTACGGTGGGTCACACCGGAACTCACGCCTCTGGAGACATCGACCTCTGCTTGGGTGGGGAAACTCCTCCAAGTAAGTCGGGTCGTGGAAAGAGGAAACCCAAAGAGCAATCTTTGGAATCTCCACCTTCTCTGCGAGACGCTACGCGAACAACTAAGTAAGGTGGAGAGGATGTCAATAAGCCGTTTCACTTCTAGACAGTAAAAAAATTTGCCGAATTTTTCCGGATATGCAAAAAAATTTACGTTTATTGTTACACGTAAATATGTAAGCATGATGAATATCAAACTCGACAAACACACTCCAGACAATCTGGCATCTTTATTTGTCCTTCTCATGGAAGAAGGCATGACACCAAATCAAATTATGGTGGGTATTGTTCGTCTAGCGACGGATAGCAAAGAATTAGAAGGAACTATTGTATCGGCTGATTGTATACGTTTCTTGTTGGCAACAATGCCAATAGATACAAGCGCTCCAGGAGTTACAGAATTTATATCATCCCTAGCAAGAGAAGGTGTGACTACCTTAATGTTGTTAGATGCCTTGGGTTTTGCTTGCTATGTCCGTGGTTTATTTGATGCAGCAAACATTATCCGTTTAACTTATCAGCGATTACAAGCGGATAGAATCATATCCCAAATGCTGCGCGATTAAGAAATGATGAATATCAAGTGTTTTTCAGTTTTTTTTGCAAAATCAAACAACGCCAAGCAAAAAAATGGTCATTAATACCATTCAGTTCTTTACTCAAAAAATCGAGGTATCCATTGGATGAACTGCTTAAATATTTATATATTTCCTGTGGGATTTTTAGCCAGTTGTGGTGAAGCGACGACAAAGCGTTATCAATGAACTGCTGCAACATTAGGGGTGTTGTACAGTGCTTCATCAACAACTGGCGACTGAGTGTAAGTTCTGAGGGTAGACGGCAATCTTTCCCTCGGAACGATTCTTAACTGTCTCGTTCTCTTTGTTGATATTTCCATTAAAACGGTAACAGAAAAATTTTGTCTGCCAAATTGCCAAAACCTCGGATGATTGGCTAACACTAGATTTGATTGCATAGATGGGGCGTTGAGGAGCGCCCCAATTTCTTTACAGGAGGTGGGAAGAGGCAAGAGAGTAGGGGAAGTGTTTTCTCAATTACCAATTACCAAATTAATTAAGCCGAATTTTTGACAATAATATGTTTTTTAGCATCAAAACTAATAAAACCTTGTTTTTGTAATTGACTGAGTAGTCTTGTAATTGTGACTCTGGTGGTGCAGCAAGCACTGGCAATCTCTTCATGAGTGAAGCGAAAAGTGAGGCGAGTTCCTTCTGGTACTGGTTCCCCAAGTTGCTCTTTGAAAAGTTCTAATAAATGCTGTAATCGGTCTTGTACTCGTCCTCTGCCAGCAATGAATAAAAAAGATTCTGTTTGTTGTAATCGCTGTTGAATCTTGGGTAGTAGGATATGACTTAGGTTGGGTAAAACGTTGATTTCTAATATATGGATTGATACTAATTCCACATCTTTCAGGGCTATAGCTTGGTAAATGGATAGAGATGTCATACTAGAGCCAAAAACCATTCCTGCGGTTGCTAACCCCGTCAGCACTTCTTTACCTGTTTCACAAAATGTATTGAGCTTTACTAAACCCTGACGCACATACCAAATTAATTGTGAGTAGAGGGGAATAGTGTCTCCTTGAGAATATTTATGTACAGGACGATTGTCAATTAAGTCACTGTGATGATCAGGAGTTGTTGATTGTTCTTGCTGATGCTCATAAATTTTACGTATTAACCAGTAACAAGTAGTAAGTGTTCCATGCTTATTGGGGATAGCTTTTACTGTGACAGAAGCATTAAAAGAATCACCATCTCGTGGATTGAAAGGTAATAATAATTTTCGGACTTGTGGAGATTTGGTTATCTGGATCAGTTCATTATAAAAGTACGGATGTTGTTCCCGATTGATGAAAGTAATTATTGGTTTACCAACCAGAAAATTTGAAGAAATGTTGAGTAACTGCGCTGCGGTTGTGTTGGCTTGTTTGATGATACCTTTTGGATTAGTGACTAAATAGGCATCTGGTGCAAATTCAAACAAATCTTGGTAGTGTTGGCGTTCTGTTTCCAATAAGTTGCGTGTTTCGATGAGTTCTTCATTTTGTTGGTAAAGTTCCTCAACTGCTAGTTGCACCATTTTTGAGGTGCTGTACAGGTCTTTAAACGCTTCTGGTAGTAGATCGGAGGGAATAAAAGGCAATACACTAGCAGTCTGGTACAAGTCTGCTAAACGTTTGTTTAATACTTCTGCTCGTTGGACAAATTTTTGTATATTCACCTGATCTTACATTCCTACTTGGTGCTGACAGAGGTTTAATCAAATACTCTAAGTAGCTAAAGTGGTCACATTTGGGGAAATTGATTCAGTACGTGAATCTAAGTTAGATATAAAATCTCTTTCCTAGAATGGGGAAGCTACAGACATAAAAGTGAAAATTAAATATGCGTTATACGGAACTTTGATAAAGAAGTTTCATAGGTAAGGATTCTTTTCTAATGAAACTTAAGTTAATTTTAATAAAAAATTACCCGTGTAATGCTTATAACAAATATAAATTTATCATAAGTAAACTGAAGAAATAATGCCAAAAGTAAAAATAGTATATAAAAATTAATTCCGTAGCTTGCTTCCGTGCAGTGGTATGAGGAATAGACATCGACGGAATTTAAATATGCATGAGCCAGAACCCTTAGACATAGGAGTGAAAAAGATTCTCAGCTTATTTTAGGAATTGAAGTTATACTAAAAACGGGTTAAAAGTGTCATTCTGATAGCGCAGCGTGGCGTTAGCCATACGAAGTGTATCCCTTACGGGAGCCGTAGGCTCTAGAATCTTCGAGATACTTCTCTACGAGACGCTCCGCGAACGCTGCACTACGTTACACTCAGTATGACATAAGTTCAGATTTCACCCTTTTGCAGTATATATCTGCGTAACAATACTTAAAATTCTCCTTGGCAGATTTGTTCATAGTGTTGACCGGCAATTTCCCAAGTGAATTCGGTTTCTACTAGTTGTCTAGCGTTAACAGAAAGTTGAAATCGGAGTTCTGGCTGTTCAAAAAGTTGAGAAATAGCAGCTATGTATTCTGCGGGTCGATTGGCGCGTAATGCCCGTAGTGGGGTTGTTTGAGCATCTACAGCTAGTCCTTCTAAACCGCGATCGCTCCCAACTATCGGTATACCCGCAGCCATCGCTTCTAGAGTTTTATTTTTTATACCAAATCCTGTCCGCATTGGAACAACACAAATTGTCGATTTATGCAAATATTCTGCCATTGAAGGTACACGTCCAACCACATTAATTCCTGGTTTTTCTTTGAGTGCTAAAACTTCTGGTACAGGACGAGAACCGACAATATCAAATGTTGTATCTGGATATTTTTTTTGAATTTCTGGTAATACTTCATTGCTGAAAAAACAGACAGAATCAATATTAGCTAAATTATCCATTGCCCCGATAAAAATTATTCGATGTCCTCCCGGATCTGAGGGACGATTAGGAAAGGTAACTAAGTCTACACCATTAGGAATAACAGCTATTCCAGCGTTAGAGTTGAACTGTTGTAGTTGTTGTTTATCTTCTTCTGTGGTGACTACAATATTCGAGAATTTTGCACAATAACTTTTCTCATAGTGGCGCAATAAAGGCAGATTGATTTTATCTCTAAATTGATTTTCAGATGTACCAGTCGCCAATTGATTTAAACAAGTTCCATAAACTGAACTATGAACATTAACAAGGGTTTTTATATACTTTTGAAAATGGGGACGAATATAAATTTCATTGACGCTATGTTCACAGGTAATTACATCACATTTACCAGCTTCAATAAAGTTATCAACCCACTGCTGCATCTCAACTGAGTAGCGGTTAAGGACACTTGGAGGTGTTCCTTTTAGTAAAAATGTCCCCAATCTCTGGATTTTTTCTACTAATCCTGCTGTTTTTCCCCCGTCTGGAGGACGTTCAAAAACGACTAAGCTATCTACGCAATTTCGTAAATCTGCTATTTCTGAATCTGTCACATCAGACTCACGCTGAGTTACTAAAGTAATATGATGACGTTGACTGAGGTACTTCAGTAAATTAAAGGTTCTTACCTGCGTCCCCCCCCGTGTTGGTGGATAGGGAAAGGTTGAAGATAGCATAAGGATTTTCATAAACGTGACGTGAAGTTTAGTATTTTACTGAGTAAAGCAATAACATAATATACTACAATAGCTTTGAATTGATGCTTGATGTCATTTTGCCTGGACAAAGGATTTGTAACATGGAATCTTTCTGTATTTACATTTTTGCTAATGATGTTATGTATGATTAATCATTTCTGCAAACATCCTGAATAAAACCCCAAGTTATCAAGTCTCCTAATAATTTGACAAAAGCCAATTGTTACAAAAACTATTAATGAATAAAGTCAAAAAATCTATTTTTAAAATTCATGGCTAAAATTACTGTTTGTATCCCTACTTTTAATCGCGTGCAACTCTTACCTTACGCAATTGAAAGTGTTCTCAATCAATCTGAGCAAGATTTTGAGTTAATTATTTGTGATGACGGTTCTAGTGATGACACACCAGAATTAATGTCAAAATATACAGATAACCGTATTAAATATATTCGTCATCCGCAAAATATCGGCAAAAGTAATAATATGCGTTCTGGCTTTGATGCAGCCAGTGGTAAATATTTTATTAAATTTGATGATGACGATCGATTAACACCTGATTTTTTATCACAGACTGCGGCAATATTAGAACAAGATTCTAGTATTGATTTTGTGGGTACAGACCATTGGATAATTGATATTAATAACATTCGAGATGAGGAAGCAACTCAAGAAAATTCTCACCGTTGGGGTAGGAAGAATTTACCAGCAGGTATGGTAGATAATTTATTAGAAGTTGTGTTTGTGCGTCAAAGTTTTCAAATTGGAGCAACTTTATTTCGCCGTCAAACTTTGCAAGAACTAGGTTTTATGATGCCTAATTGGCAAAATTGCGAAGATAATGATTTATTTGTGCGGTTAGCTGTAGCTGGGAAAAAGGGTTATTATTTACCAGAATTATTAATGGAATATCGAGTTCATGCAGAACAGCAGGGTATTAATCGGGCGATTCCTTATTTGTATGATAAAATCCGGTATTTAGAAAGTTATAAGTTTGAGTTTGAGAAGTTAGAGAAGATTAGGAAAATTCGTCTAGCAGAATCGCAGTTGTTTTTAGGTTTGCGTTTGATTGAAAAGGGTGAAACTCAAAAGGGAAGAGAGTTAGTTTTGGCTGGTAAGTCTTGTTCTACTGCTAAGGCTTGGACTGGTTTAAGTTTATCTTTTTTACCTGTTGGGTTAAGGGGGTGGGGATTTAATTTTGTGCGCCAAGTGCGGGGGTAATGTTTTGCACAAAGGCGCAGAGGAGCAAAGTAAGAAAGTAAATAATGCAATTAAATCAACTACTTCTTCGACCAAATATTAACTATTTCCAGCATTTCTTTGAGACTTATGGCTCTCTGCTTCTTCTTACCATGTGGAATTTTAACCCTGTCTACTACATCATTTAATGATTGAAACTGCTCCTGATTACGCTCTTTTTCTACTAGTTCTGCTATTTGATAAGCTTTTTTTGAACTTACACCAGCACTGATTAATTTATCAGCGATTTTAATTTTATCAAGTGTTTTAAACACTTCTAAATGTTCAATTTTATCAGTTATCTGCTTTTTAAGTTCTTTATTTTCATTTTCTAACCTCGCATTAGTCGTTGCTTCTTCTAATAGTTGTTTAGTAATTTTACCAAAGTGAGCTTCAAAATTTGTCAGGAATTTTTCTAAATCCTTTAATGTAAAGTCTACTTTTCCTGAATCTTCAGATTTTTGTTTTCTAAATACTTCAACTTGTTTTGTTAAAGTCTCCTCATTTTCAGACTCAATAATAAATACTCCAATCATCTCTCCTTTACGCGGATCTATTTCTCTAGCTCTAGCAGCAGCATAATACTCGAAGTCTCCATCTACTACTTCATAAGATTGTATATCCGTTCTACGAATCACAATCGGATTAATAACTCCTTCTGATTCTAAAATTAATGCAGCGGCCTTTTCTAGTTCATCATCTGCAAAAGTTGAACGAGGTTTTGTACAACTAATTTTTTTGATGGCAACAAGTGATGTAGATAGTTTCATTAAGCTAATCCTATTTTTTGTAAAACTTCTAGAGCTAATAACTCAAATTCTTGTGCGGCAGTAGAATCTGGTTTGAAATCAAGTACGGAAACAGGATCTACTACCTCCATATCACCTATCATCAGAATTCTTTCAGCACATTTGGCAAGATCATCTCTATCATAAATTACTGTATTCATGACTTCAAAGCCATATCTATTTGGAATAGCTTCTAATCGTTTAGGCAATGTATGTTTTACAAATTGATTATTAGTGGATATTTTACAAGCTAAGACACCTAAAATTTCAAGTGGTGGTTTTCTCATTTGTTTTCGGAAACTATTGATTTTTTTAATAAACCCATCAACATTTATTAATCCTTGATTAGCGAAAGGTTTAAGATCAGATGGAATAATAAGATAGTCAGCAGTAATTAAAGCAATCCTAGCATAAAGATTTAACGACGGTGGAGTATCAATTAGAACTATATCATATTCTTTTTTAATGCTATCTAACTTTTCAGAAAGCATCATTTTACTGTCTTCTTGTTGTATTAACTCATTCTCATAGTTCATCAAACTAATATGAGAAGGAACAACACTAATTTCTGGATTAGTAAATTGGGACTTTCTAGAAACTTCTTCTATGGGATAGAAATCTGCTGATTGCAGAATATGACGAATGTTAGAATCTTTGATATCATCAAACTGTTCATCATCAAATTTTACTAAACCCGTTGCAAAGGTGGTATTAGCCTGACTATCTAAATCAATTACTAAAACTTTTTTGCCTTTTTTACGAAGTGCAGCCGCTAGATTAACTACTGTAGTTGTTTTACCAACACCGCCTTTGTTGTGGTAAATTGCAATTGTCTTCATCGAATGCTCCTTGTTAGTTTCTGAATTTGATATTTGAATTTCTAACTCTTGTTTAAATTGCCTATTTTTCAAGCTTTCCCTACCAATTAATTCTCTAATTTCCTCTATCTTTGTTTCAGCTTCATTACCAGAACATTGAAAAACTAACTGAATATCATCTAGTGATTTTTGATAAATTCTGATTTCCTTGCCATTAGTTAATAACCCATAAAGCACATTCAAACTAGTTAAATAATGCCTGAGTCTTAAAACATGATGATTTAAATTTTGCTTTGGACTTTTTGCCTCCATTACTACACTTAAAGGTGAATTAGCATCTAAAACAAAGGGGACTACTTGGATTGCAAACGCTAAAAAGTCTAAACGGATACTACCAAAAGAAACTTCTTGATGCCAAGTATCAGGGGTATACCCTAACTGTGGTAGCAAATATTGAACTATGAGTTTGCTTTCGACTTCGCTTTCGTTACGACACAGTTCAGGATGAAAAAGCAAGTTTTTGTTTACCTCTCAGCAACAGTAATCATTCTTGAAAATCCGCTACGTGCTTAATTATGCCATAACATGAACTTTTGTAGTTATAAAGATTACTTAAAGCTTTGTATATAAAAATTCCCCAGTCTAGCATTTATACGTAAAGTTGATATAGACTTAAGCAGAATAATCGAATAGACTAGTCCTATAATAATACGCAAAGCCCTTATATCTAAATTGATATCAAACCTGTGTATATAGATTTTAAGTGAATTATTGGGTGATTTCCATTGCTTGGTGATATATAATTTAACTGCTTTCAGCGAGAGAATATCGCTAACAGAACTTTTTCACATCTTCCGAAAGACTAAATTAGCGAAAGTAGAAATCTATCAGATAATATATACGCTACCTCAATGGGAAAGCGTCAGCAGAGGAATTAACCAATGGGATATGTAATTGCAACTGCAAATATGAAAGGTGGTGTGGGTAAAACTACGCTTACGGTCAATATCGCTACTTGTTTAGCCAAAAATCACGGAAAAAAGGTACTTGTTTTAGATTTAGATAGTCAAATTAGCGCCACACTCAGTGTTATGTCACCTGTAGAGTTTGCTAAACGTCGCAAACAAAGAAAAACTTTTCGGTATTTAATAGATGAAATTATTAACCCTGATCCTAATGCTAAATTGACGATTCATGATATTGTTTATCCGCAAGTTTGTAATCTCCCAGGCTTGGATATATTACCTGGTGATATTGATTTATATGATGAATTTGTTGTTTCGGAAATGCTACATAATCAGTCTGTAGCTTTGGGTGAAAATGACTTTGAAACTATTTGGAATCGCTTTGAAAGAGTTTTAATTAGAGATATTCTCAAACCAGTGCGTGATGAATATGATTTTATTCTCTTAGATTGCGCCCCTGGTTATAATCTCATGACTCGTAGTGCTTTAGCTACAAGTGACTTTTATATTCTCCCAGCTAAACCAGAACCGTTGTCTGTGGTGGGAATTCAACTGTTAGAAAGACGTATTGCCCAATTAAAAGATAGTCATGAACATGAAGCAAAAATAGATATCAAAATGTTGGGAATTGTCTTTAGTATGTACAGTTCTAATTTATTGAATGGTAGATATTATAAACAGGTAATGCACCGGGTTGTCGAAGATTTTGGTGTTGATAAAATCTGTAAAGCACAAATTCCAGTGGATGTAAATGTGGCTAAGGCTGTTGATAGTTTTATGCCTGTTTCTTTGCTGAGTCCAAATACTGCTGGTTCTAAGGCTTTTATGCAATTGACTCAGGAATTGTTGCAGAAGTTGTAAGGTTAAAATTATAGAGGCGTTTGATCAAACGTCTCTATTAAGGTTGAAGATAGGAATCATGTCACGTCCGGTAAAATGTTTGTCATTCTGATAGCGCAGCGTGTCATTAGCCATACGAAGTATTCTCCTAGCGTGCCTTAGCCTCTAGAATCTCGGAGATACTTCACTGCACTACGTTCCGCCCAGTATGACACATATATTTTATCGTATACCAAAAACGGTTTAAAAGTGTCATTCTGAACGAAGTGAAGAATCTCGGAGATACTTCGCTGCACTACGTTCCGCTCAGTATGACACATATATTTTATCGTAAGTGATTAGGCGGATATGATATCTGGAGGCATTTTTAGAATTATTGGAACGAACCACAGAGACACAGAGAAATGAGGGTTTATAAATACTTTGCGTTGGTCTTGATTTTGTAAGGGTTTAGCACTGCTAAACCCCTACATTATATGATATTAAAATTCCCCAGCTAAAGCGGGAACACAACGTTCACACAATAGGGGATGTTCCGCAGATTCGCCAACATGGGTAGAATAGTTCCAACAGCGATCGCATTTTTGACCATCTGCATTTACTATTGCTATAGTCCAGTCTTCTGTCTGTGCGGTATATTTCAATCCTTGGAGTCCCTTAGCAGAGTCTAAAATTTCCACTTGGGAAGTCAGCAATAAATACCGTAGTTCATCAATACCGTTACCGCTAACAGGGTTAAAGGCTTTGATAGCATCGTTTAACTGTTTGTGAGGGATATGAATCAAAGCTTTCGCTTCTAGGGAAGAACCGATTAATTTTTCTATCCGCGCTTGTTCTAAAACCTTATTAACATCGTTGCGGAGTGTACGCAAAGTGTCCCAAAATTCGGCTAAATCTTCATTTTCCCATTCCTCATTTACCTGCACCCAACCAGCCTCAAACACTGACTTATAGGCTGTTTTGTAGGGGATAAATTGCCAGATATCCTCAGCAGTATGACATAAAACGGGTGCGATCGCTCTCGCTAAATTCTCTAAAGCAATCTGCAACACCGTTTGACAACTGCGACGACGGAAAGCATCAGCAGAACTGATATACAATCTATCCTTGGCAACATCTAAATAGAAATTCGACAAATCCACAACACAGAAATTCTGCACCGTTTGGAAAAAGCGGAAAAACTGGAAACTATCAAAAGCCTCCGTCACCTCATTAAATACCTCACGAATGCGGTGCAGCATATACTTATCCAAATCCGGTAAATCTGCAAAAGCTACAGCATCCTTTTGAGGATCAAAATCATGCAAACTACCCAACAAAAACCGTGCCGTATTGCGAATCTTATTCCGTACATCAGCTAATTGCTTGATGATGTTATTACCCAGACGCACATCACCGGAATAATCTACCGAAGAAACCCACAATCGCAACACATCAGCACCATAAGCCGGTTGTTGTTTTTGGTTAGCACCACCTTGAATCATCAATTGAGGATCAACCACATTCCCCACCGACTTACTCATTTTTCGTCCATTTTCATCCAAAACGAAACCATGAGTGAGAACAGTTTTGTAAGGTGCAATGCCATTAACCGCCACACTAGTTAACAAACTAGACTGAAACCAGCCCCGGTGTTGATCAGAACCTTCCAAATACATATCAGCAGGATAGCATAACTCCGGTCTTTGCTTCGCCACCGCTGCCCAAGAAGAACCAGAATCAAACCAGACATCCATCGTATCAGTACCTCTGCGGTAAGTCTTGCCATTATTGCGGTATTGTTCCGGTAACAACTCCTCAACCGACAACTCCCACCAAGCATCAGAACCTTTCTCAGCAATGATAGCTTGAATATGATTAATAGTTTCCGCATTCAGCAAAACTTCACCAGTTGCTTCATCATAAAACACCGGAATAGGAACACCCCAAGAACGCTGACGAGAGATACACCAATCTGATCTTTCCGCTATCATAGGGGTGATGCGGTTTTCACCTTGAGCGGGAATCCAACGCACAGATGCGATCGCTTTTAAAGCATCTTCCCTAAAACCAGCCACAGAAGCAAACCATTGTTCAGTAGCGCGGAAAATCGTTGGTTTCTTCGTTCTCCAATCATAAGGATACTTGTGAGGATAAGCTTCCTCCTTCAACAGAGAACCCGCTTCATTCAAAGCATCAATAATCGCTTGATTCCCATCACCCAAAACATTCAAGCCAGCAAACTTACCTGCTTCATCAGTGAAATTACCACTATCATCAACAGGAGCAAGAATCGGCAACCCGTAACGCTGACCAACAATGTAATCCTCTTGACCATGACCAGGCGCAGTATGTACCAACCCAGTCCCCGACTCAGTAGTGATATAATCACCACCAACCACCACCGGACTTTCACGGTCAAAAAGAGGATGACGGTAAGTAGTATGTTCCAAATCCTTACCAGAGAAACGCACCTTCACCGTCAACTCAGCATCCAAAACCGCAGCCAACCTATCCACCAACTCAGCCGCAACAATCAGATATCTGCATCCTCTCTGTGCCTCCGCGCCTTTGCGTGAGACCTCCACCACCGCATATTCCAACGCACCATTCACAGCCACAGCCAAATTACCGGGAATAGTCCAGGGAGTAGTAGTCCACACAGCCACACCTAATTCAGGCAAGAAGCCATCCAAACTAGCTTTTAACCCTTCTGCAACCTTCTGCACCGGGAAAGCAGCGTAAATACTCCGAGAAACGTGACCTTCAGGATATTCTAACTCAGCTTCAGCCAAAGCCGTTTTAGAACTAGGACTCCAATGCACCGGCTTTAAACCGCGATAGATATAACCTTTGAGGAACATTTCCCCAAAAACGCCAATTTGCGCCGCTTCGTATTCAGGCTTTAAAGTCAAATAAGGATTTTCCCAATCACCCCAAATCCCATAGCGTTTAAAGCTTTCTCGTTGTTCATCAACCGTCTTCAGTGCAAACTCTTTCGCTTTTTGACGCAATTGCAAAGGAGTGAGATTTTGCCGTTCTGCCTGTTTCATATTTTGCAGAACCTTCAACTCAATCGGCAAGCCGTGACAATCCCAGCCAGGAACGTAGCGAATCTTACGACCTTGTAATAGATGGTAACGGTTAATAATATCTTTGAGAATCTTATTTAAGGCATGACCAATATGCAACTGGCCGTTAGCATAGGGAGGCCCATCGTGCAGTATAAATAATTCGCCGGGGTTTTCTTCAGAGAGGCGAGAATAAATGTTGTTTTCTTCCCAGAATTTTTGGATTTCAGGTTCCCGCTTGATTGCGTTTGCCCGCATATCGAAGTTAGTCTTGGGTAGGTTGACGGTATCTTTGTATTGTCCGGGTTCAGTCACAGTTTCAAGCCTAAGATATGTTTGCAGTTATTTGATCAATTATAAGTCGTAGATTGGGTTGAGAAAACCCAACAACGCTTATTGGTATTTTGGAGTTAATCTTTTGTTTTTGCAGGTTTACAATATATAAAGTTACCCACAATAGACTTATGACACTAACCCTCAGCTTACCACCAGAATTAGAACAGTATTTAATACAGGAAGCACAACAGCAAGGACTTTCTGTGGAAACTTATACATTACAATTGCTACAAAAATCTATTTTCCAATTAGAGAAAAATTCATCTCTTGCAGAAACACCCACAGAAATTGTAATTGAAGGTATTCATCAGGGAATAAAAGAAGCATTAAGTGGACAAACTATACCCCTTTCACAAATGTGGGAAGGAATAGATGCAGAATAATAATGAACCACTACTCATTGAAATTGCTCTTACCCCTCGTTTTCAAAGAGATTTGCGAGAACTGGCTAAACGCTATCGTTCAATTCGTAGTGATATTCAACCTTTAATTGATAAACTACTAGCAGGTGAAATTCCTGGAGATAGAATTGCGGGAATTAAATATCAAGTTTTCAAAGTTCGTATTAAAAATAGTAACATTCAAAAAGGAAAAAGTGGAGGATATAGGGTGATTTATTATCTAAAAAATGCTCAAGGAATTATACTCACTACAATTTATTCTAAATCTGATCTGACAGATGTGAGTAATGAAATAATTGAACAAGCAATAGCTCAATATGAAGAAGAAAAGACAATTCCAGATCAATAAAAATACATATTAAGCCGCTATCCAGCGTGCAAAAAAAATAAGTGTGAATATTATTGTTTGTCTCAAGCGGGACAAGCTGCAACATTTCACATAGATCATATTATTCCAGTTGTGGCTGGTGGTGCAACTAATTGGTATCCTGTGATTAATGTTGGGTTTCACTTCGTTCTACCCAACCTACGAGACTGCAACATTTTACACAGATCATAGTGAGTAAAGATGAATATTTTTTGTTAATTAAATATTACTTATTTTCTGGACACATACTCATTAATTCTTCTGGTAATCCCACGCAATTAGTAATAGGATTTCCCTCTAAATTCAAAACAATTAACTCAGATAAACTGGATAAAGGTGTGATATCTGTTATTTGGTTGAATATTAAATCCAACCCACTTAACTTAAATAAACCGGATAAAGGTGTGATGTCTGTTATTTGGTTGTACCCTAAATACAACAATTCTAAATTAGATAAACCGGATAAAGCTTTGATATCTTTTATCTGGTTATCCGCTAAATACAACAATTCTAAATTAGATAAACCGGATAAAGCTTTGATATCTTTTATCTGGTTTGACATTAAACTCAAGACAATTAACTTAGATCAACGTGACAAAGGTTTGGCATCTGTTATCTGGTTATCCGCTAAATACAACAATTCTAACTTAGATAAACCGGATAAAGGTTTGATATCTTTTATTTTGTTTGCTACTAAATTCAAATCAGTTAAATTAGATAAACTTGATAAATATTTTATATCTTTGAATTGATTTGACCTTAAATTTAATTTTTTTAAATTAGATAAACCCGATAATGGGTTGATATCTTTTATTTGGTTATACCCCAAACTCAATTGTTTTAAGTTAGATAAACCGGATAATGGGTTGATATCTTTTATTTGGTTTCCCGATAAACTCAATTGTTTTAAGTTAGATAAACCGGATAATGGGTTGATATCTTTTATTTGGTTTCCCGATAAACTCAATTCTTTTAAGTTAGATAAACCGGATAATGATTTGATATCTGTTATTTTGTTCCCCACTACATTAGTCTGTGGCAAAGAACAACAAAAAAATTTTTCCTCGTTATAACCTAAACTCAAATCAGTTAAATTAAATAACCCTGACAAAGGACTAATATCTGTGATTTGGTTTGACATTAAATTCAAATAAGTTAAGTTAGATAACCTTGATAAAGGCTTAATATCTGTGATTTGGTTTCCCTCTAACTTCAAATAAGTTAAATTGGATAACTCTGCTAAAAGTTTGATATCTTTGATTTTGTGATAAACTAGACTTAGAGAAGTTAAATTTTTTAGTTTCTCAATTCCTGCTAACGATTTAATTTCTTCATCATCAGAATTAAAAAACCCCTTAAAAAAATCATCATTCTCTATCTTTAACTCTGTAATTTTCGCTAATTTATCTACTGTTAAAGGTGTTTTTTTACTAATTCCTAATTGTTTTCTAATTGCATTTTCTAAAACTGGATCTACAAATTTCACCTCAGTTTGCTGTTGCTGTGCCAGAATAGGATTAATGGGATTTGCTTTAATCATATTAGTATGACCTAAAATTAAACTCATACTAACCACAGCAAGCAATAAATTTTTTCTCATAGTTTTAACTCCTAATTTCACTCTAAATAATACTTGCAACATTAGCTGTATCTATATCAAGCGGTAAAATCTCGCTGCTATTGGCAAGAATTTTAAATTGCTGCAAAAGATTTTTAGCATCTTTGTACAGCAATCCACTTTTAATTTCGTAGTAGGTAAGAACCGAAAAAGTTAGATAACTGTGAAATTGTTGATATTCACGGAATTTTTTGACAACTTGTATTTCACCTCGCAGAAAATATGAGAGGATATTAGTATCTAGTAAAGCTTTTTTCACAGATCAATTTGCCTTTGCAAGTCTAGTAATCTTTGTTCTTCAGTCTCATGTTCGAGGTTTTGTAAAAGTAGAGTTTCTTCAGAATTGGCAATACCAGCAAATTGCATAAAATCTATATTTGTTGGATGCAGTAGTTGTTGACGCTGTGCTAATTGCTGGAAAATCAGTTGAGCAATTTCATTCTGTTCATCTTCAGGTAGTTGTGAGACGACAGCATAAGCTTGTTGTAAGAGATTAGTCATAAATTTTTCGTCGTCATTATCAAAAATTTTGGTAAATTGATAAAACTAAATTCATTTTATCACAAACATTTTATCTTTCATAAGAAAACTTGATTCTTTGTTGACTGTAAATATATTTAAATAAAATTGTGTTTTATACTACCGAACTACCTGTTAATGAACGAAGAAAAAATACCTTTGGAGATTCTGTTAAAGTTAAATTTCCACCTCAGCAGTAAGTTACAAATTTTCTTTTTTTAATGCTAATTTTCGTGGAGATTTACCCCAAGTCTTTATCAAGGGGTAAAATTTCGCTGCTATTGGCAAGAATTTCAACTGGATAAAACGATGTAAGCAAACTTCACTCTTTTACGTAGACCATTGATATTTTTTATACTTGACGCGGCATCTTCAAAAACTACACATTCTTTAGCGAAAAGTCCTAACTGCTAGACTGCGAATAGAAATTAATCTGGTTTGGGTTTACTCAGGATATGAATCAAGTTAAAAGTGGGTAGTCTAAACACAGCACCAAATCAAGCCATCCTTTTATGAATCATAACAATTTGTAAATATGATGAAATTTTCCAAATCTGAACTTTTAAATATTCCTGCTTGGAAAAGTGGAGTCCTCTGTTGTAATCATTCAGCAGTCGTTATCCATCAAACCAAGCTATAGAGATATTCTTTAGCTGTTTTTTATCTCCAATACCATAAAAATGCAGCATTGTACAGTTATGAAACCAGAAGAATTTAACAGAATTCTCGGCTACTTCGTTGAAGAATCACAAGAATACCTCAATACAATCTACAAAGGTTTATCCAATTTACAAAATACAATTGATGATCGAGATGAATTAGAAGTAATGTTCCGGGCTACTTTTTGCCTCAAAGGTGCAGCTGGAATGCTAGGATTTACTAGCATGATGAAAATTCTATCTCGTTTAGAAGATTGTCTAAAATTACTGCGTTATCCGATTATTGCCGACGAACCTCTACAATTAATATTTTTAAATATTTACCATGCCCTCAAAAGGTTAATTTTAGAGATTAAAACTTATGAAGGTTTAACAGCAGCGAAAGTAGCTGATATTACTTTTAATATTGATGCTATTTTTACAGTCCTCAATTCCCATTTATTTTTTTTGATTGATAAATCTAATTATAAAACTAAAGTTACCAATTTAGATACCTGCCAAACATGGGGTTATGAAATACCATTAAAACTAATTTTATTAGATACAAAAACGTTTCTATGTAGAACCTTTGCTGATTATTTTGAAGGTTTACCCAATATAGAAATAGTCAATGGCACTTTTGAAGATTTGCCTTTTTTTGATTGCATCGTTACGGCAGCCAGTGCTTTACCTTCTGCTAATAGTATTGAACGTGCAATTCTGAGATTTTTTGGAGAAGATGTCGAAAAACTCTTACAAAAACGCATTCAAGAAGAGTATTTGGGGGATCAACCTATAGGTACATCTTTAATTGTGGAAACTAATCATCCTTTACACCCATTTATTGCTCATACTCCTACTTTGAGAATGCAGGTGTCTATGGCTGGTAATGATCATGTTTATCAAGGTTTGTGGGCAACTTTGTTAGCCATTCGCCAACATAATAGATTGTACTGTAATTGTTTACAAAAACAAATTACTACAGTTGCCCTTCCTGGTTTGGGTACTAGTCCTGGTAGTGTTCCTGTTGATGAAGTGGCTAGACAAATGTCTATGGCATATCAAAATTTTCTTTTCAGTCTTCCACCGTTCCAGAATTCCTGCCAGAGAGAATTTCAGAGTTTGCTGACAATTACTTAAAATTTGCAAAAGTAAAATTTTCTTAACTTCCGCAATGACCACCAAGACAATTCCAAAATACTGGTTTAATCTTTAAATATAAAGGTATTACTAGTTGACATTTATTAAACGCAATGCCAGCTACTGCCGAAGCTATTTTATAATATTTTGTTCCTCCTATGGCTCCCAAACACACAAAAATTCAATTTCCTCTTTGGCAGTATTTGAATCAGCCCTTATTCAATCATGAGACTAAAGTAATATGGAGTCCACACCGCTTCGCTTTACTTTGGAGAATTGAACTTTTAGAACGTTGCTTGACAAAACATTCTGATGCCAAGGGACCACAACAGCATTAAGTAACAGATGATTGGTGATAACTGATTTTAAGCCTCGTTTATGGAACGGGGCTTTTTGCTATCAAGTAGATTATTGGCTTTTATAAGCGCCAAAGCCTGACTTTGCAGGGTATATTTAAATGAAACTCTGCTAGGATGGGCTTCTTAGCAGTTCAAAGTCAAAATTCTGGGAACAATTTTAGATAAAAACTGTTAGTCTATAAATCTCCTGCGTGGGTGGAGTTAATCGCAAATCTCAACCCTGCTTGACTTGTATTGGAGGTGCTTATGTCTTTTGTTCCTTTGCATATTCATAGTGATTACAGTTTGTTGGATGGGGCCAGTCAGCTACCAGAGTTGGTGGATCAAGCGATCGCACTGGGGATGAAAGCGATCGCACTCACAGATCATGGTGTCATGTATGGTGCCGTAGAATTAATTAAAATCTGCCGCAATAAAAACGTTAAGCCAATTATTGGCAACGAAATGTATATTATTAATGGTGATATTGAAAAACAAGAACGCCGTCCTAAATATCATCAAGTCGTTTTAGCTAAAAATACAAAAGGCTATAAAAACTTAGTTAAATTAACCACAATTTCTCACCTTCAAGGTGTGCAAGGTAAAGGTATTTTTTCCCGTCCTTGTATTAACAAAGATTTACTCAAACAATATCATGAAGGCTTAATAGTCACCAGCGCTTGTTTAGGTGGAGAAATTCCCCAAGCAATTCTTAGTAATCGACCAGATGCAGCCCGGAAAGTTGCTAAATGGTATAAAGAAGTTTTTGGTGAAGATTTTTATTTAGAAATTCAAGACCACGGTTCCCAAGAAGACAGAATTGTTAATGTCGAAATTGTCAAAATTGCACGGGAATTAGGAATTAAATTTATTGCTACCAATGATTCCCATTACATTTCTTGTTTTGACGTAGAAGCCCATGATGCCTTGCTATGTATTCAAACAGGACAGCTAATTAGTGAAGATAAAAGAATGCGATATAGCGGCACCGAATACCTTAAATCTGCCGCAGAAATGCAAATGCTATTTCGTGACCATTTACCCGATGATGTGATTGCCGAATCTATAGCTACAACGGAAGAAGTAGCGGATAAAGTCGAGCCTTACCATATCATGGATGATCCGAAAATTCCTACTCCTCCTATTCCTTCAGGTCACACTCCTGACACTTATGCCGAAGAAATTGCTTGGCAAGGACTTTTAGAAAGATTAAATCGTAAATCACGCAACGAAGTAGATCAGGTTTATAAAGAAAGATTGGAATATGAATTAAAAATGTTGCAAAAAATGGGTTTTTCTACCTATTTTTTAGTAGTGTGGGATTACATCAAATTTGCACGAGATAATAATATTCCCGTGGGTCCAGGTCGGGGTTCAGCGGCTGGTTCTTTGGTTGCTTATGCAATGAGAATTACTAATATTGACCCTGTGCATCATGGTTTATTATTTGAAAGATTTCTGAATCCTGAACGGAAGTCAATGCCTGATATTGACACAGATTTTTGCATTGAACAACGGGATAAAGTGATTGAATATGTAACTGATAAATATGGTGCTGATAGAGTTGCCCAAATTATTACCTTTAACCGTTTAACATCTAAAGCAGTTTTAAAAGATGTCGCTAGAGTGTTAAATGTTCCCTACGGTGACGCTGATAAAATGGCGAAAATGATTCCGGTGGTGCGGGGAAAACCAACTAAACTCAAGGTCATGGTTTCTGATGAAACACCAGCACAAGAGTTTAAAGATAAATATGATAATGACCCCAATGTTCGTCATTGGCTCGATATGGCCATGCGAATTGAAGGTACTAATAAAACTTTTGGTGTCCATGCTGCTGGTGTGGTTATTTCCGCAGAACCTCTTGATGAAATTGTCCCCTTACAACGTAATAATGATGGTTCTGTAATTACCCAGTATTTCATGGAAGATTTGGAATCTTTGGGTTTATTGAAAATGGATTTCTTGGGTTTACGGAACCTGACGCTAATTCAAAAAACCATTGATTTAATTGAAGAAACTAAGGGTTATAAAATTGATCCAGATGAAATTACAGGTCAAGAAAGAAAAGCACAAAAGATATTAGCCAAAGGTGAACATAGCACTTTACCTAAAGATGTCAGCCAAGCTTATGAACTATTAGAATCTGGTGAATTAGAAGGAATATTTCAATTAGAATCTTCAGGAATGAAGCAAATAGTTAGGGATTTGAAACCTTCTAACATTGAAGATATCTCTTCTATTTTAGCACTTTATCGACCAGGCCCATTAGATGCGGGCTTAATTCCAAAGTTTATTAATCGTAAACATGGAAGAGAACAGATTGAATATGAAACAGGCATTTTAGAACCAATCTTAAATGAAACCTATGGAATTATGGTCTATCAAGAGCAAATTATGAAAATTGCTCAGGATATGGCTGGTTATTCTTTAGGACAAGCTGACTTGCTGCGTCGGGCTATGGGTAAAAAGAAAGTTTCTGAAATGGAGAAACAAAAGCAAAATTTTATTGATGGTTCCGCAAAAAATGGTGTAAAACCCCAAGTTGCTGAACATCTATTTGGGGATATGTTGAAGTTTGCCGAATATTGTTTAAGTTATGATACAAAAATTTTAACTGCGGAATATGGTTTTATTCCTATTGGGGAGATTGTAGAAAAGAGAATTGAGTGTAGTATTTTTAGTGTTGATATAAATGGGAATGTTTACACTCAACCTATTGCCCAATGGCATGATAGAGGAATGCAAGAAGTATATGAATATTGTTTAGAAGATGGTTCCAAAATTCGAGCAACTAAAAACCATAAATTTATGACAACTGCGGGGAAAATGTTGCCAATTGATGAGATTTTTGAACGGGATTTGGACTTGTTAAAGGTGGAGGGTTTACCGGAGTAATAACCATTAATTAAGAGGGTGGGGAGACCCCGCCCCTACATGAAAAACTGTACATCATAACAGCAGGAGGTGCTGTAATTCTTCATTTAACTATAAAGGTTACTCCATAACAATCTAGATTTATTCTTCTGTAATTTTAACTCCAAAGTACCACTCTCCAGTGCGTGATAATGCCAAATGGCACAATACAGAAGCATGGAAAAGTGGATACGAAAACTCTCATTTCTCCCCAAGAACTCTCTTCTTTATTGGCAGAAAATTCCTCACAAATTGTAATTGTAGATACGCGAAGTCCAGAAGAATATGCTATCTCGCATATTCCTGGTGCAATCAATATTCGTGCATTTTTTACTTATCTTTTAGATGACTCTTCAGCAGCAGGATTAAAGAAATTACAAGAATATTTTGCTGAAATTATGAGCAAAGTTGGAATATCTGGAACAGAACGGTTAATTGTGTATGAAGATGCTTTAAATAAAGGCTATGGTCAATGTTGTCGAGCGGCTTTTTTACTCAATTATTTGGGTTGCGGTGCGGTATCTATTCTGCACGGGGGATATCAAGGATGGCTTGCTGCTGAATTACCAACTACCAATGAAGTCACTAAAACTGAAAGCAGCATATTTAGATTGCATCCCAACGCGGATATCATGGTGACAAAAGATGAAATGTTACAAGCAATTGATAATCCTGCCATTATCAAATTAGATGTGCGCGATCGCATAGAATGGCAAGGATTGAGTTCTTCTCCCTACAGTCAAGATTTCTGTCCCCGCAAAGGGAGAATCCCTAACTCTATATGGCTAGAATGGCATCTGCTGATGAATTCTGAAGCTCAAATTCCCATGTTTCGCTCACCAGCAGAAATTCTCAAAATCTGTCAGTCTGTGAGTATCACCTCAGATTCTATTGTTTATATTTACTGCTTTAAAGGATCTAGGGCTGCTAATACAGTGATTGCGCTGCAACAGGTAGGAATTCAAGCCAAAAATTATTTTGGTTCTTGGAATGAATGGTCCCGTGATTTCTCATTACCCATTGATAGTCAAATTCTCCAAGTACAAAATCCCACGACCTAGTAGCAAATCAAACTCAGCGAACCTTTGCGCTTCCTCAGCGTTCCTCTGCGTTTAAAGAAGCTTTCAAAAAATACAGCACCGTAGCGATAGCGTTCGCGTAAGCGCGTCCCCTTGGGACTCAGCGCTGCTGCAAGCAGTTCGCACTGACCAAACCTCAGAAATACTAAGATAGTATGGACTTATTTAGTATTGCCCCATGCTTAAAATCTTTCAAAATTTGCGTATCTGGACAATTACCAGCTTACTCTGCTTCAGCCTTAGCTGGTCACTTCCTGCACAAGCTGATACAAAAATCGATCCCCAACTAGAACAGCAAGTATTACAAATTATTCGCAAAAATCCAGAAGTAATTATCGAGACTGTTCAAGCATACCAGCAAGAACAGCAGCAAAAAGTACAGCAAGTCAGACAAGAATTTTTACAGAATTTCCGAACCAATACTAAAGCTGTAATTGGTGATTCTCCTACCACAGGTTCGACTCAATTAAATACTGTGCTGTTAGAATTTTCTGATTTTGAATGTCCATATTGTGCCGAAGCACATAAAAAGCTCAAAGACTTGTTAGTAAAATATCCAAATCAATTTACCTTAGTTTATAAACATTTTCCATTAGTTCAAATTCATGACCAAGCATTACCATCTGCAAAAGCATCTTGGGCAGCATATCAACAAGGTAAATTTTGGGAATATCATGATGCCCTATTTACTAATCAAAAACAACTAGGTGAAACCTTATATTTAGATATTGCTAAAAATCTCAAATTAGATTTGGCGAAATTTAACACCGACCGTAATTTAGCCGATAAAGCAATTAAACAAGACTTACAGATGGCTTATAAACTGGGGCTTTCTGGCACACCTTCTTTGATAATCAATAGCAAGAATGTTTCCGGTCCAATTCAGCTATCAGAAGTTGAAAGTATTTTACAGGGTGGAAAATAGGAAAAAAGTAGAGACGTTTCATGGAACGTCTCTAAGAGGATGTTTAAAAAGTATCAGAATTGATTTAGATCCCCCTAAATCCCCCTTGTTAAGGGGGACTTTGAGAAATTTAGCCCCCCTTACAAAGGGGGGTTGGGGGGATCTACAAGTGTTAGATATCAGACGACAAAGTTTTCAAACATCCTCTACTAAGATTTTTGGGAACCGCATATTTAAATCTCGATGTCTATTTACTAACTACAGGAATTTGTCAAAATAAAATTTTGAGGTAATGAATGAATATTTTTAAACTTTGGATATTGCTCCCTATTACTTTAGTGATTAACTTTTCATATCAATTACTACAATCTAAACAACCTATAAAACCATTGAAAACAGATACCGTAGAAAATGATAATTCAACTTTGTTAGCAAAAGCAAGTTACCTGTCAGCTTTAGAACAAAAAGTAATTGATGAAACTAACAAAGTACGGACAAATCCTCGGTCATACTTACCAATTTTAGAAAATTATCGCCGTCGTTTTGAAGGTAAGAAAGTTAAAGTTTCTGATAATACTTATTTAATCACTCAAGAAGGGGTAAAACCTGTTGATGAAGCGATCTCATTTCTCAAGTCAGTTCGTCCTGTAGGTGCATTAAGCGCATCTAAGGGAATGTCTTTAGGTGCTAGAGATCATATCAAAGATCAAAGTCCAAAAGGTGCGCTAGGTCATGATGGTAGCGATGGTAGCAGTCCCTTTACACGCATTGATCGCTATGGGAAATGGCAAATCACAGCAGCAGAAAACATCAGCTATGGTGTAGACAACGCCCAAGAAATCGTAATGCAGTTAATTATTGATGATGGTGTCCCATCACGGGGTCATCGTACCAATATTTTTAACCCTGCGTTTAAGGTGGCTGGTGTGGCTTTTGGTACTCACAAATCCTATAGAAATATGTGTGTGATTACCTACGCTGGGGGTTATCGAGAAAAATAGT